>NZ_BAAHXB010000024.1:0-55676 GCF_054657215.1 Endothiovibrio diazotrophicus | reverse complement strand
CCCCTCCCACTCCCGCGGCTCGATCCCCCATAGTCCGACAGGCTCCTAGGCAACCGATTGGTAGTAGAGGTTCTGCGGGTGGCTCGACTGGGCGAAGAAGAACCAGCGTTCGAGCAGCAGCCCGACGTACTGGATGGCGAACGCCGCCAGTGGCAGCACCTCGGAGGAGGCGGCGTAGGAGGCGCCGATCACCGCCAGCGGCAGCGGGAAGACCAGCAGCAGGAACGCCCAGTGGACGGTGCGCAGGGTCGCCGGGGACTTGCCGTGGAAGAATTCGCGGGTGTTGAACGAGCCGCCCATGAAGCCCATCGAGCGCTGGTTGAGCTGCGGGTGACGCATGCCGGTGGCGCTTTGCAGGGTGGAGCGGATGCGGATGCGACGGTTGCGCAGCAGGGAGGCACCGCGGGTGAGGAAGGCGGCGACGGTGAGGATCGCCCCCCAGGCGCCGTAGAAGTGGGTCAGTTCGGAGCCGACATAGGCGGAGAAGGCGGCGGTGAGGATGAAACCGGAGGCTCCGCCGAGCAGCACGTAGTTGGCCACGGTGAGCGCGCAGTACCACTCGGGGATGAACTTGACCCCGGCGTAGACCATGCCGGTGCAGACGAAGAGGACGAACGCCATCAACGTGGCGAGCGCCCCCACCACCAGGGTGAGGCTCACCGGGATGGCATCGGCGCCGACGGTGATCAGCACCGGGTTCCAGTCCATGAAGTGGAGGAGGCCGTAGAGGCCGACCAACCCCATCACCGCGGGCAGCGCGATCACCTCGCGGGAGAGCCAGGAGCTGCGCCAGCGGGTGGCGGCACGCCACGCCCGTTCGGGGTGGCCGAGGTGGAAGAACGAGGCGATCAGCCCGGCGACCAGGAAGGCGAAGGCGATGCCGCTGCCCATCCCGTAGAAGTGCTGGTGGTCCTGCACCGGCAGCAGTTCGACCAGCGAATACAACTCGCCGGTATACAAAGCCAGAAACATGCCCTGCCCGACCCCGATCAGGGTGGTCAGAAAAATCACCGAAAATGCCGGATGCATTTGTCGTTACCTCGTCAGCCGAAATCTCTACCTAAGGGTCCTGGTGACGACGCTCTGCGTCGTCACCGGCCACCTTGGACGCTCTGCGTCCGCAATGCGGCACACGCCTTTGCGCGCGGTGCCTTCGTTGCGCACGACGCAGAGCGTCGGTGAAGACGTTCCCACGCGGAGCGTGGGAACGAGCGTTTTTCTCTGCGCCCTCTGCGTCTCTGCGTTCTCCGCGCTGAACATCGAACGCCAAACAGGACTACCAGGACATCACATCGTCGAGCGTCTGCCCCTCTGCCGCCTCCGGCACCCCCTCCTTCTTCAGCGGGTTGTCGGCGCGCACCAGTTCGTCCTCGTGGATGCGGATCTCGGTCTTGCGTCGCGGCAGGTAGTGGTTGGCCGGATTGGTGCCCCACTCCGGCTGCAACGCGAAGCCGCCCCGCTCGCGGATGGCGAGGGAGGCCTCCGAGTTGGGGTCGTGCACGTCGCCGAAGATGCGCGCGCTGGTCGGGCAGGAGAGCACGCAGGCCGGCTTGCGCTCCTCCTCCGGCAGGTTCCGGTCGTAGATGCGGTCGACGCAGAGGGTGCACTTCTTCATCACCTTCTGTTTCTCGTCGAACTCGCGCATGCCATACGGGCAGGACCAGGAGCAGTATTTGCAGCCGATGCACTTGTCGTAGTCGACCAGCACGATGCCGTCCTCATCGCGCTTGTAGCTGGCGCCGGTGGGGCAGACTGGCACGCACGGCGGGTCCTCGCAGTGCAGGCAGGACTTGGGGAAGTGGATCGTCTCGGTGTCGGGGAACTGGCCGCTCTCGAAGGTCTGCACCCGGTTGTAGAAGGTGCCGGTGGGGTCCTCGTCGTAGGGGTTGAGGTCGGTGAGCGGTCCGGACCAGCCGGAGGTGTTCCACTGCTTGCAGCTGGTCACGCAGGCGTGACAGCCGACACAGACGTTGAGGTCGATGACCAGGGCCAATTGCGTCATGGTCTGTAGTCTCGTTCCAGGGCGGGCGCGGCCCGCCGTGTCAATGTTCGTTCAATCTCAGGAAAGGAAGAGTTAACCGCAGATGAGCGCAGATTTACGCAGATTCAGAAGCGAAAAATCTGCGTTCATCTGCGTTCATCTGCGTTCATCTGCGTTCATCTGCGTTCATCTGCGTTCATCTGCGTTCATCTGCGTTCATCTGCGGTTCGATCTTCTCTTTTTTCATGTGCTGAGTTGACGCGCCTTACGCCTTCTTCTTGAACTTCCCGGCGAAGTACTGCAGCCATTTCGGCCGCTTCCGCGTCATCCCGGGGGCGGCCTTCATCGGCTTGAACTGCGGCCAGCTCTGCTCCGGCTCGCCCTCCTCCGCCTTGTAGATGCGCACCCGCACGTCGTACCAGGCGGCCTGGCCGGTGATCGGGTCGGAGTTGGAGAGGTGGTCGCCCGCCTCGCAGGCCGGCAGCTCCTCGGAGATCACGTGGTTGAGCAGGAAGCCCTTCTGCGACTCGTTGGCCTTCGGGCCGAGGCCCCAGGCGCCGCTCGCCTTGCCCACCGCGTTCCAGGTCCACACCGTGCCCGGCTCGGTCGATTCGCTGTAGCGACACATGCAGCGCACCTTGCCGTGCATCGACTCGACCCACATCCAGTCGCCGTCGCCGATGCCCTGGGCACGCGCGGTCTTCGGATTGACGAAGAGATAGTTGTGGGTGTGGATCTGGCGCAGCCAGGCGTTCTGCGAATCCCACGAGTGGTACATCGCCATGGGGCGCTGGGTCACCGCGTTGAGCGGGTACTTGTGGGTGTCGGTGAGCGCGGACTCCAGCGGCTCGTAATGGAACGGCAGCGGATCGAAGTAGCTCTCGACGCGCTTGCGCAGGTGCTGGGGCGGCTGCTTGCCGTCGCTCTTGCCTTGCGCCGCGAGGCGGAACTTCTGCAACACCTCGGAGTAGATGTGGATGTTGATCGGCTCCACGTACTTGGTCAGGCCGTTGGCCCGCGCCCAGGTGAGGTAGCCCTTGTTCCAGTTGCGCATGTACTGGAACGACTTCGGCAGGTGGTGGTGGTAGTAGGCACCGTTCTGCTCGTACATCTCCCATTGGCGCGGGTTGGGCTCGCCCTTCATGAACTTCTCGCCGCCCTGGCCGCGCCAGCCGGAGAGGAAGCCGATGCCGGAGCCCGGCTCGGTCTCGAAATTGATGATGAAGTCGGGGTAGTCGCGGAACTTGCGCGAGCCGTCGGCCTGCACGAAGGCGGGCAGGCCGAGGCGGCTACCCATCTCGATCAGCACCTCCTGGAACGGCTTGGAGTCGCCCAGCCGCGGCAGGATCGGCAGGCGCACCGAGTCCACCGGGCCGTCGAACTCGGAGATCGGCCGGTCGAGCATCGACATCACGTCGTGGCGTTCCAGATAGCTGGTATCGGGCAGCACCAGGTCGGCGAAGGCGACCATCTCGGAGTGGAAGGCATCGGCGACGATGATGTAGGGGATCTTGTACTCCCCATTCTCGTCCTTGTCCTTCAGCATGTCGCGGACGTCCATGGTGTTCATGGAGGAGTTCCACGCCATGTTGGCCATGAAGATCAGCAGAGTGTCGAGCTGGTAGGGGTCGCCGCGCCAGGCGTTGGTGATGACGTTGTGCATCAGGCCGTGGGCGGAGAGCGGGTGCTCCCAGGAGAAGCCCTTGTCGATGCGCACCGGCTCGCCCTGCTCATCAACGAACAGGTCGTCCGGGTCGGCGGGCCAGCCCAGCGGCATGCCGGCCAGCGGGGTCTCCGGCTGCACGCCTTCGGGGCCCTTCGGGGTCTTCGCGCAGGGCGGGATCGGCCGCGGGAAGGGGGCCTTGTGACGGAAGCCGCCGGGGGTGTCGATGGTGCCGAGGATCGACATCAGGATCGACATCGCGCGGATGGTCTGGAAGCCGTTGGAGTGGGCGGCCAGGCCGCGCATGGCGTGGAAGGCGACCGGCGAGCCCTTGACCGTCTCGTGGTCGTTGTCCCACACGTCGGTCCAGGCGATCGGCAGCTCGATCTTCTGGTCGCGGGCGGTGACGCCCATCTCGTGGGCGAGACGCACGATGGTCTTCGCCGGGATGCCGGTGATCCCCTCGGCCCACTCCGGGGTGTACTGCTGCACCCGCTCCTTGAGCAACTGGAAGGAGGGCTTCACCGGGGTGCCGTCGGCGAGCTTGAACTCGCCCAGCAGGTAGGGGTCGGCGCCGGGAGTGTGGGTGGAGATCGGCTTGTTCAGCTCGCGGTCCCACCACAGCTTGTTCTGCGGGTCGAAGCACCCCTCCTCCGGCGGCACTTCGAAGCGCACGAACATGCCGTGCTCGGAACTCTCCTCATCCATGTTCACCAGCTCGGCGGCGTTGGTGTACTGGGTGAGGAAGTCACGGTCGTAGAGGCCCTGCTTGATCAGCTCGTGGGTCAGCGCCAGGAACAGCGCGCCGTCGGTGCCGGGCTTGATCGGGATCCACTCGTCGGCGATCGCCGAGTAGCCGGTGCGCACCGGGTTGATCGAGATGAAGCGGCCGCCGTCGCGCTTGAACTTGGAGAGCGCGATCTTCATCGGGTTGGAGTGGTGATCCTCGGCGGTGCCAATCATCACGAAGAGCTTGGCGCGATCCAGATCCGGCCCGCCGAACTCCCAGAAGGAGCCGCCGATGGTGTAGATCATGCCGGCGGCCATGTTGACCGAGCAGAAGCCGCCGTGGGCGGCGTAGTTGGGGGTGCCGAACTGCTTGGCGAAGAGCCCGGTGAGCGCCTGCATCTGGTCGCGGCCGGTGAATACGGCGAACTTCTTGGGATCCTCCTTGCGCAGCCTGCCCATCCGCTCCTCCATGATGGAGAAGGCCTCGTCCCAGGAGATCTCCTCGAACTCGGCGTCGCCACGCTCGGCGTTGGCGCGGCGCTTGAGCGGCTTGGTCAGGCGGCCGGGGGAGTACTGCTTCATGATCCCCGAGGAGCCCTTGGCACAGAGCACGCCCTTGTTCAGCGGGTGCTCCGGGTTGCCCTGGATGAAGCGCACCTGGCCGTCGCGCAGATGGACCTTGATGCCACAGCGACAGGCGCACATGTAGCAGGTGGTCTTCTTGATCTCGACCCGTCCCCGGTCGGAATCGGAAACCTTGGTGGGATCTTCCATACCGATACGTACCCGATTTGGCCGGGCGGCCCGCGGGCGGCCCGTCTGTCGTTGGGAGGAGGTCCCCGGGAGTGCGCTGGGCATGGCCCAGTCTCGCCGGGGAGCGCACGAAAGTGAGGCACTATACGGTATAGAAGAATTTTCTAATATTAGTTTTGTTTTATGTGCGGATAAGAAACCTTATCAAGCGTATGGAAATAGGACGTCAGACGTCGGGATGGTGCTGCCGCCAATTTGAACGTCAATCTTTACCCGCATCGATTTCATCCTTCCCAACATCGCTCCCGCTTTCGCAACCCACCGACATCTCTGGAGCCGTGGGTTGGCGCTACCGCGCCGACGCGAACGGGGGCAAAGGCGAGAAACCTCACGCCGAACCCAACCGAACGGTACGATTCACTCGGAAATTCCCCTGCCACCGCGCGCGCCGCTGCCTCCGTTTATGTCGCCGCGGTAGCGGCGACCTACTCAGACCGCTACCGCCTTGCGGAACAACCCGAAGAAATTCTCGGTGGTGCGCTCCGCCACCGCCTCCCAGGCGAGGCCGCGCTGTTCGGCGACGCACTCGGCGACGTGGCGGGTAAAACCGGGCACGTTGGGCTTGCCGCGGTGGGGCACCGGGGTGAGGTAGGGGGCGTCGGTCTCCACCAGGATCCGTTCTGCCGGGCACTTGGCTGCCACCTCGCGCAGGGTCTCGGCGTTGTTGAAGGTGACGATTCCGGAAAAGGAGATGTGGAAGTTGAGGTCGATGGAGCGCTTCGCCTGCTCCCAGTCACCGGAGAAGCAGTGCACCACCCCGCCCACCTCCCCGGCCCCCTCCTCCTCGAGGATGCGGATCGTATCGTCGAAGGCCTCGCGGATGTGGACCACCAGCGGCAGCCCGCTGCACTTGGCGGCGGCGATATGGCGACGGAGGCGATCGCGCTGCCACTCCAGGTCCCCTTCGCTGCGGTAGTAATCGAGACCGGTCTCCCCGATCGCCACCACCCGCGGATCGGCAGCCATCTCCACCAGTTCCTCCACCTCGGGGTCGTGCCCCTTGGTCTCGTTGGGGTGGACGCCGGCGGTAGCGGAGACGCCGAAGCCGGCCTCGGCCATCGCCTCCACCTGGGCGCGCATCTTCGGGTACGCCTTCATGTTGACGGCAACGCAGAGCATGTGGCCGACGCCCAGTTCCCGGGCGTGTTCCATGGCGTTGCCGAGTTCATTGTCGTAGGCCTTGAGATTGAGCTGATCAAGGTGGCAGTGGGAGTCGACGAGATAGAGAGACATGACGTGGATCCATCCTGGTGGTTCTCGGGCGCGCCATTCTACCCCACGCAACGGCGAATGAGACCCCCACGTGCGATTGCGCAGTTCGCGCCCCGCCTACGGAATAGACACATGGGGGAAGGTATTCACCCCCATTACCCTCCTCCACCGCCTGCTCTAACCTTCCTCGGCATGGAACGAGACCGGAGGGAGTCGAACCGCCGTCGCGCGGACAAATAACGAGAAACGATCACTCCGTAGGCGCCATGAACCCATTCACCCGAATCTCCCCGTCCCCCTCCTTCGCCATCCCGCCCACCGACCACCCCGGAGACCGCCGATTCGCCCTCCCCCCCGCTCCCCAGCCACCCTCCGTCGGTGGAGTGGGAACCCGAAGAAGGATCCATATCGGAAAACCGCTCCGGTTCGGGTAACGAATCGCATTAAGCGGGTAGAAGTTATCCGTTAAGATAAAAACCTTAGCATAATCACGCATTTTCCCAATTCACGCCGGCTCCCCGAACGACTAACTTAAGCTAGGGAGAACCCCAGCACCTGCCGAGCGAGACGAGCCCGCGATGTACCGCTTATGAAACATCAATATACCGCCCAGCCCCACCCCGCCCTGCTCGCCTGGCGGCGGAAGGCCTACCGCCCCTCCGTGGCGCTGCCGGCGGTGGGCGCGATCTACCGCGACTGGGAAAACCGCAGCCTGCTGGTGCTGACCCTCCACGGGGATCAGATCCTGATCGAGTACGCCGACGGCGAGACCCGCACCATCGGCATCACCGACTGGCACACCCTCCGCCCGGTCCGCTCGATCTGCTGAGCTTCGGTCTTACCACGAAATCCCTTCCTGGTTGACGACAGCATTCAGGCCCTCTCCGGAACCCCCAGCCCGAAGCGCTCCAGCTTGCGGATCTCGTCGCGCACCTTCGCCGCCTCCTCGAATTCCAGGTTGCGGGCGTGTTCGTACATCGTCTGCTCTAGCTCCTTGAGCTTCTTGCCCACCTGCTCCGGCCCCATGGCGACGTACGGCGCCGACTCCTCAGCCACCTTGGCGTACTGGCGCGGCGACATCGGCGCGCCGGGCACCGCCCCCTCCAGGATGTCGGCGATCCGTTTTTTCACCCCCTTGGGGGTGATGCCATGCTTCTCGTTGAAGGCGACCTGTTTCCGGCGCCGCCGCTCGGTCTCCTCGATCGCCCGCGTCATCGAACCGGTCATGCGGTCGGCATAGAGGATCGCCTTGCCGTTGAGGTTGCGCGCGGCGCGGCCGATGGTCTGGATCAGCGAGCGGTCGGAGCGCAGAAACCCCTCCTTGTCGGCGTCGAGGATCGCCACCAGCGACACCTCCGGCATGTCGAGCCCCTCGCGCAGCAGGTTGATCCCCACCAGCACGTCGAACTCGCCGAGACGCAGGTCGCGGATGATCTCCACCCGCTCCACGGTGTCGATGTCGGAGTGGAGGTAGCGCACCTTCACCCCGTGCTCGTCCAGATACTCGGTGAGGTCCTCGGCCATCCGCTTGGTCAGGGTGGTGACCAGCACCCGCTCGTCGACGTCGACCCGTTTGTGGATCTCGGAGAGCAGGTCGTCCACCTGGGTGCCCACCGGCCGCACCTCGATCTGCGGATCGACCAGCCCGGTGGGACGCACCACCTGCTCCACCACCTGGCCCGCGTGCTCCCCCTCGTAGGGGCCGGGGGTGGCGGAGACGAAGATCCCCTGGGGGGCGAGGCGCTCGAACTCCTCGAACATCAGCGGCCGGTTGTCCAGCGCGGAGGGCAGGCGGAAGCCGTACTCCACCAGGTTCTCCTTGCGCGAGCGGTCACCGCGGTACATGCCGCCGAGCTGGGGCACGGTGACGTGGGACTCGTCGATCACCAGCAGCGAGTTGGCCGGCAGGTAGTCGAACAGCGTCGGCGGCGGCTCCCCGGGGCCGCGGCCGGAGAGGTGGCGGGAGTAGTTCTCGATGCCGTTGCAGTAGCCCAGTTCGAGCAGCATCTCGATGTCGAACTGGGTGCGCTGCTTGAGCCGCTGCTCCTCCACCAGCTTGTCCAGCTCGCGCAGCCGCTCCAGCCGGTCGGCCAGCTCCACCTTGATGTTCTCCACCGCGCCGAGGATCTTCTCGCGCGGCGTGACGTAGTGGGTCTTCGGATAGATGGTCAGCCTCGGCACCTTACGCAGCACCTCGCCGGTCAGCGGATCGAACCAGGAGAGCTGCTCGATCTCCTCGTCGAACAGCTCGACCCGCACCGCCTCGAACTCCGAATCGGCGGGGTGGATGTCGATCACCTCGCCGCGGGCGCGGTAGGTGCCGCGCTTCAGCTCCAGATCGTTGCGGGTGTACTGCAACTCCGCCAACCGGCGCAACAGCTCGCGCTGGTCGATCAGGTCGCCGCGCTTCAGATGGAGCACCATCTTCAGGTAGGACTCCGGATCGCCCAGGCCGTAGATGGAGGAGACGGTGGCGACGATGATCGAGTCGGGCCGTTCGAGCAGCGAGGTGGTGGCGGAGAGCCGCATCTGCTCGATGTGCTCGTTGATCGAGGCGTCCTTCTCGATGAAGGTGTCCGACGACGGGACGTAGGCCTCCGGCTGGTAGTAGTCGTAGTAGGAGACGAAGTACTCCACCGCGTTCTCGGGGAAGAACTCCTTCATCTCGCCGTAGAGCTGGGCGGCCAGGGTCTTGTTGGGGGCGAGGATGATGGTCGGGCGCTGCACCGCCTGGATCACGTTGGCGATGGTGAAGGTCTTGCCCGAACCGGTCACCCCGAGCAGGGTCTGGTGGGCGAGCCCCGCCTCGATCCCCTCGACCAGCTTGCGGATCGCCGCCGGCTGGTCGCCGGCCGGTTTCATCGGGGCATGGAGGGTGAATCGTTTGGCCATGGGAACGGGATTTCGTTAAACGGTGGAGTATACCGCCGATGACTCCACCGCGAAGTGCCGCCATCCGTCCGACGCCACAACCGGGCAGGCGATGGACTCACACGAACAGAACAGGGGATAAACCGCAGATTTCGCAGATGTACGCAGATTTCGGACGCTCGAAAATCTGCGTTCATCGGCGAAATCCGCGGTTAAATTCCTTCCGCCCGCCCCATGGACAGGCTGGCGCACTAACTGCCATAATTATCCGGTTTTCCTATGATTTTCCGTCTTCTTCCGCCGTCCCTCCGACATTGGAGCCACGAACCAGCATGACCGCTTTCTCCCACCGCATCTCCCGCGTCAAGCCCTCCGCCACCCTCGCCGTCACCGCCAAGGCCGCCGAACTGCGCGCCGCCGGCCGCGACATCATCGGCCTGGGGGCCGGCGAGCCCGATTTCGACACCCCCGATCACATCAAGAATGCCGCCATTCGCGCCATTCAGGACGGCTTCACCAAGTACACCGCGGTGGATGGCACCCCCGGTCTCAAGCGGGCGGTGGCCCACAAATTCTCCCGCGACAACCACCTGCACTACGAGCCCAACCAGATCCTGGTCTCCTGCGGTGGCAAGCACAGCATCTACAACCTGGTGCAGGCGATCATCGGTCCCGGCGACAAGGTGGTGATCCCGGCCCCCTACTGGGTCTCCTACCCCGACATCGTGCTGCTCGCCGAAGGGGAGCCGGTGATCATCCCCACCGGCATCGACCAGCAGTTCAAGATCACCCCCGAGCAGTTGGACGCGGCCCTCGACGATCAGGTGAAGCTGTTCTTCCTCAACAGCCCGTCCAACCCCACCGGCGTCGCCTACAGCGAAGCGGAGCTGATGGCGATCGGTGAGGTGCTACGCCGCTACCCCGACGTGCTGATCGCCACCGACGACATCTACGAACACATCATCTGGGACGGCCCCTTCCGCAACATCGTCAACGCCTGTCCCGACCTCTACGAGCGGACCATCGTCCTCAACGGCGTCTCCAAGGCCTATTCGATGACCGGCTGGCGCATCGGCTACGCCGCCGGCCCGGCCGATCTCATCAAGGCGATGAAGAAGATCCAGTCCCAGAGCACCTCCAACCCCACCTCGATCTCCCAGGTGGCGGCGGAGACCGCCCTGAGCGGCGACCAGTCCTTCCTGCCGGAGATGGTGGAGAAGTTCAAGGAGCGCCACGACTACGTGGTCGACGCCCTCAACCAACTCCCCGGAATCAGCTGCCTCCCCTCCCACGGCGCCTTCTACAGCTTCTTCAACGCCCAGCCGGCGATCGATCGCCTGGAGGGGGTGGCCGACGACGTGGAGCTCTCCGCCCACCTGATCGAGAAGGCCGAAGTGGCGCTGGTGCCCGGCTCCGCCTTCGGCGCCCCTGGCTACCTGCGGCTCTCCTTCGCCACCAGCATGGAGAACCTGCGGATCGCGATGGAGCGGTTGGAAGGGGTGCTCAGCTGACCTCGCCGACGGATCGGCGAACCGCGTTCACGACCTTCCAGCGGGACGATGCGGAAAAGGGGCCACGAGAAATCGTGGCCCCTTTTCCGTTGGGGTCGCAGGCTCTTCTATCTGACATCCAATCGTCAACCCCCGTTCACATAGACGCAGTAATTTCAACAAGCAATAACAGGTCGGGATCAGGGATGAGATAAATGATAACTATCGGCAGCTCGGAACGATTCCTGGTTCCAGCGCGTTTGGAAGCGCTACTGACCAGCGTCCATTCCGCGAACCGCGAACAGGAGCTTCTGGACACATTCAGCATTCACGGAGGGGCCTGTTTCGATTTCTCCCTGGTCGAATGGGTTGATCCCGGCACCCTCGTGCAACTCGTTGCCTTGATCGAGGCGATGTTACGGCGGGGACTGCACATCGAAATCCGCCGCCCCTACCCCAAACAGACCGGGAACGAGACGGCGGCGGGCGTGCTCATCCGGCGCGACCGCCGCCGCATCGCCGCCAATACGCTGGTCTATTACGGATTCGAGCAGTCCATCACCCACGAGCACATGACGAAGCTTCGCGGAACCGCGAGATTCGTTGACGAGCAAGCACCGCAAGAGACCGTCGCGCCCGATTTCGACACCCCGGAACAAGAGCTCCCCGCCCCCCTTCAACGCGAGCACCATTTCCCACTCACGTGGCTCCGCATCCGACCGCGTCCCCACCCGGAGATCCGCAACGTCGCGGAAAAAATGTGGACCGGCTTCGTCGCGGCCCTGGGAGAGGAATCCGGCCTCGCCTCGATCTTCAACGTTCACGCGCTGAGCGACGTGGTGATGGAAGAGTTGATCGAGAACGTGCTGGCCCATGCGGACTCCGACGGCTGGGCGCTGGTGGGCGGATGCGTCCATCTTCATCCGGCAACCCTGCGAGAGGAGTGGTTCCTGAGCTGCGACCAGGATTTTCTCAGCTGGTATCGACAAATTGAACAGCCGATGATCGAACTCTACGTCGGCGACTCCGGCATCGGAATCCGCAAAACCCTGGCACAACACCTTCCGATCAGCGAAAGCGAGGACACTCCGGATATTCTGCAACGCGCTTATCGGCGCTATATCCGCCGGGGAGGGCTCGACAAGGACACCACGCAGACCGGGCTCTACCGCGTCGACCGCCTGGCCAACAACCATTCCGGAATGGCGGCCGTGCGCTCGGACGACGGCTACGCGGGATGGGATCACGGAGGCGCCGCGTTCGACGCGCCGGTCGCCGCAAGCGAGACACTGACCCACATTCCGGGGTGTATCCACCGGGTGCGCATCCCGTTGACCCGCGAGGTCTACCGTCAGCGCAAACCGGCGGAGCGCACTCCCAACCCCCCCGCGTTCGAAATCATGGGATTGACACCGAACGGGCAGGGAGCGCTGGACGACGAGGTTCTCCTGGAGATGAAGCAACGCTTCGCGGCGCGCCGTCCGCAAGAGTTCCTCTGCCTGCTGGCCCCCCTGTTGATACAGTTCGAACCGCCGGACTACAAAGTCTTCGCCGAGAACGTCCTCAACCGTCTCGCCGAGGTACCGGACCTCGGCGTCATCGTCGTCTACGGTCTCCCCGGCGGCAAGGACCTGCTCGATAGTCTGATCGCGGCCTCCCAGGTCGAACTCGGTGGCGACGAGCCGCCAACCACCGCCCCCCGGCTCGGCGACCAGGCGTTACCCAAACTCCTGGTCCTCGGCGAGCAGACCCGGGGACGCTGGTACGGTGGCTGCGCCGACGTCTGCCGTATCCTCGACGAGCTGATCTCCTCCGGCCGAAGGTTGGACGATGCCGAACTGAGATCCCTGGTAAGGAGTCGCAAACGGCGCGAAGGCGCCCTCCAGGTCCTGCTGCGCGCCGGCCACCTGGTGGTCGAGGAGCAGGGGGCGTTGCAACTGCGATTCTCTCTCAGTGACCTGTGGCGGGAGGTAGCCCAGGGTCTCGGGCAACGGATCGACGCACTCCTCGAGCAGTGGACCCCGAACAACGCCTTTCGCTCCCCTTCCCTGGTCCTGCTGCGAAAGTGGCTGCGTGTCGAAGATATCCTCCCCGACCCGCTGGAACGGGCCAAGCTATCCCTCGCCCTGGCCCTGAAGGTTCGGGAGCACCCCGCGTTCGGCAAGATTCAGGACCCCTCCGCACTCCTGGTGGACACCGGCACCAGCAACGAGGACTACCACGCCTTCGCCTACGGACTCGGGATCAAGAGCCGGATTGCCATATCGGGAGACGCCGGCGACAGCGACGAAACGCTCCCGAACAACGGACGCCTGGTCGATGCCGGCCAACACCTGGTGGTGTTCAACGAATTCCTCTACTCCGGCGAGACCGTCCAGCGATTCGGGAAACAGGCGCTTCAGGATGGGGCCCACCCGATCCTGATCGCCGCCTACATCGACGCGCGCAAGGAGAAGACCGACAGCATGCGCGTCTTCGGCAGGGAGATCCCCGTGATCAGCCTGCATCAGGTGGATTTGGTACTGGACGAGCCCGACGACAAATCAGCACTCGACATCGCCAACATCAACCCGATCGTCAAGGACACGGAGAGCGAGCTGGCCGACATCGCCTTCGAGCCGACCGATCTCGAACGAACCACCCCGCTCGATGACGTCCTGGTCGATACCGAGGCTCTCCATCTGGGGCATTTCGGTGAGCCGGGTGGGCGGCACTTCACCTTCTTCCTGAACCCTCATCAGCTGATGCGCTCCCCCGTCGTCCGCAGCCGCTACCAGACGGTGATCGAACGGTGGGCCGACGATCTGAGACAGCGCGAACCCGAGGTCTCGGTCTCCCTCCTCTATCCCGAATCGACCCATGAAGCGGCGGTCCAGGCGCTGTGCAACTGGCTACGGACACAGAACCCCGAACTCTTCCCCGCGGAGCCGCTGAAGGTTCCGCGTCAGCGCGTCAACGAACAGTTCAAGCTATTGGCGATGCGCCGAGGGGCACCGCGGCGCCACATCGTGCTGGTCGATTGGGGCGCCGTTACCGGCACCACCCAGAAGCAGATGCTGCGCATCGCCGCGCAGCTGGGGGCGGAACGGGTACTCTCCTGCGTCTACGTCTCCCAGCTCAACCTGGAGGACGAACAGTTTTTCCAAATGGTCTCGACCCTCGACGCCAATCGTACCGCCCTATCCACGCGACCGACTCCCGACCGGCGCGTGGAAGTTCAGGTGCGCATCCTGGAGCGCTTCCAGTTTGGAAAATATTCCAAAGGCTTCTGCCCCGTCTGCACCAATCTGGTCGCCCAGGACCAGCTACGCCGCCGTGGCCATCTGCCTCCGCTGATCAACGACCATCTGGTTGCGGAGCAGGAACGATTGGCGATCCGCAGCCGCATCAACATGGATGCGACCGCGCGCCTCCCCAGACCTGTAGGGGTGGATACCGCGGGCCTCATCTGGATGGTGAAGGTTCGCTCGTATCTGACCGCCTCCGCCGGCTTCACCGAAGCGCGCCAGGAGATGGTCGAGGTATTGACCCAGGTACTCGGCGAATTCGCGGAACAGTCCGAAACGGTCTCTCCGCGGGCGGTTTGGTTGATGCTTCTGTTCGCCTACGAGGGCCATTGGATGCGCCGCCCTCCCCTGCACTTCGAACAGCCGAGGCAGATGCTCAGCGACATCGCCCTGTCGATCATCCGGCACCCGCAAGCCAAGGATCATCAGAAGATACCGGCGATCACCGTGTTACGGAGTGCGGGGAAGCAACGCTTCGCCGAGCATTTCCGCGAACTGTTTGCGCTTTGCCACGACTCCCCCGAGACCTTGGCCCCCCTGCTGACCCACGCCTACTCGTATATCACACGCCCGTACCATCAAGTCCAGGCCATGCTCAAGCCGCTCTATCACAGCTTGGAGAAAACGCTGGGCGCGCTGACCCGGCGCGAACTCTCGGTCACCGAGGAGACGCGCGCCACCCTCGATCGCATGAGGTTGAGCCTGGAGCGACGCATCGAAGTGTTGAATGTGGTCGATCTGACGCCGGTGCAGGCATGGAGCAAGCTACGTAGTCGTTACGAATACCACTACGATCCAGCGGTAGCTCACCGCCGTCTGGCGGACGAGTTCGGCCGTCTGATGGTGCCGGCAAGTCAATTGGAGCGAATGGAGAGGATGATCGACCGCATCGACATCGGCACCCCTCCGCAAGCGGAAGACCTGAAATTCTTCAATGAAACCTACTTCAACGGATTGATTGCCAACTGGGAGTCGTGCCGGAGTTTTCTCGACCGGGAACTGCTGCCGTTGGTGCTGCGTATCGCACCCACCCTGAAAGGCTACGACGCCCGCACCACGTTGACGCCGCAAAACATCAATCGCCTGCTCGAAATCGCAGGGGCCTCGGACATCAGCGAAGAGCTGGAAATCGCCGGCCTGATCGCGGAGTTCGCCGCACAACCGGCTACCAAACTGACTTGGGAGAACTGGCAACGTTTCCGCGAGGAGCACGGCTGGCTCAACGACATGGTATTCCGTTACGACCGGGAGACCGGAGACCAAGCCATGTTGCACGATCTGATTCTATCCGCCCCCCAGGACTTCGGCGAGGTGTTGTCGGGGATCTGGCCACAGTGGAGAGCGCAGTGGGAGAAGGAGATGGAGCGGATCGCCGAAGTTCCCGAGGGACTGGAGGAGATCCTCAAGAGACGCCTGCAGGTCTTCCTACCCTTCAAACTGCTCCAGGACCTGATCTGGCAGATCCTGGGAAACATCCTGAAACACCGGATTCCCGGAGAAATTCCCCATATCTGGCTGACGACGGAGGCCGCAGACGAAGAGACCCAGAAGATCTCGTTCCTCAATACCGGAACAGGCCCCTCCATCAAGAGCGAGAAGGACCAAGGAGGCTACGGGCTCTCCAGCACCAAGGAGCGGCTCAGCGCTTTCGGTGGCGAAATTCGAATCGACGAGGCGCGCAGGCACGGAGAAGAGAACGCCACCTTCCGCGTCGACGTCTATCTCAAGCTGGCCGAATAGAATCCATCAACGGAGGGAGTGGCAAATGCCCATGGAAAAGACCATCCGAATACTGTACGTCGAGGACGACCCTTCCGACCGAGCCTATTTCTCCAACATGCTCCGCGACGCCTTCCGTGGGCTTCAGGATCTGGAACTGGACCTCCAGACCGTAGACAACGTGGACCAGGCCCACGATCTGCTCGACGGCACGGAAGAGAGCCCCATGGAACTCTATCTCGTGGACCTCAATTTCGCCCCTCCGGATCAACCCTATCGCTTGAACGGCCTGCCGTTCATCAACTCGCTTCGCGATCGGTTTGGCAAGGTTGCCATCATCGCGATCTCCAGCATGGATCCCAAAGTTCGGGAAAAAGCGGAAAAAGCGGGCGCGGACGACATACTCAACAAGCCCAAGCTGTGGAGCGACCCCAAGGCGACCCACATCATGCAGCAGGCCGTTCGCGGGGCCTTGGAGAAGCACGGCCTGATCGCACTGGAGCACACCCCGGGCAAAGTTGAAATAGACGAAAAGAACCGCTCCCTGATGGCGGCCCTGAAGCAGGTCGGCCTCTCCACCGTCACCGAAACGGTCACCAAGATCGAGTCCGTGGCCTACTCGCGGATCGAGATCAAGCTGGTTTCCGGCGGCATGTCCGGTGCCCAGACCTTTGCGGTGGAGTGCACCCCAAAAGCCGAGCCCGGCCTGGCGACGCCGACGAAGCACTTCCTGGTCAAGATGGACCGGGACCGCGCCGACTTGACGCGCGAGTGGAAGAACGGCCGGAAGGTCCTGTTGGAGAAGAACTTTCCCACCACCTTCGTACTCCCCCTGCTCGACACCGAGCCGAAGGAGCTGAAGAAGGATGGCTGGGTGGCGGTGGTCGGCAGCTTCGACAGCGACGCTTGCTCCTTCGAGGGGTGGCTGACGGATAACGCGCTCGGCCGTGAGCGGCTGCATTCGGCGCTGGAGCAGTTATGCCTGTTCAACCTGGGCAAGGTCTTCTCCGCCACCGCGACCGACGCCTCCTCCCCGATCGACTGCTATCGGCGCGAACTGCTCAAGGATTCACGAATCGCCCGGGTCCTCGCCGCCCTGAAGGAGCTGGGCGCGCTGATTCCGCTGGCGCTGAAGGAGGAGACCTTCACCAAGGTCGGCGACGCGGTGAAGGGTGCCGTGGATTTCGACGAACGGGTGGTCTTCAACTTCCTGGAGCGGGGCGACCTCGGCGGTATCAGCTTGCGCTCCCTGCCGGACCACACCGTGCTCTGCTACAGCCACGGCGACCTGCATGGCCGCAACATCCTGATCGCCAAGGACGCCCCGCTGCCCCTCTCGCAGCTGATCGACTTCTCCCACACCGGCACGCTGCCGCGTTGCGCCGACCTGTCGATGCTGGCCGCCTCGCTGCTCGCCCGTTGCCTGGATGCCGGCCCCCGCGGCTACCGCTGGGAGTCGATGGCGGACTGGGTGCAGTGCGCCTGCCTGTTCCTGGACGAGAACGCCGACGGCCTCGACGCCCTTTCCGGACTCCCCAATCTGGACGGCAGCGAGAAGGGCCAGGCCAGCGTGCAGACCCTCTGGACCCTCGCCTGGATCGCCCGGCACTGGCGCCAGGTCCTGCCCGAGACCCCGCTGTGGGAACTGACTCTGGCGATGGCCATCCAGTTCCTGCGTCTGAGCTACTTCCAAGACTGCACCGCGCCGAAACGGGTCTTCGGCCTGATCATGGCGAGCATCGCGCTGAAGGCCTGCGTACGCCAATTCGACGCCGGGAATATGGAAGAGATCTCGCCCTGAACGGGGCAAAACGGCCCACGGGAAGGTTTCGGCAAAGCTGTACAGCGACACGACATGACGCCCCGGCCCGTCTCCCCACGCCCCCACGCCCCAAGGTCTCCGGCAAAAAATCACTTTTTTGCCGGACCCTGTTGACCCTGAAGTAACACATGGGTATAGTTTGCGCCCTCACCGATCCCCGGTAGCTCAGTCGGTAGAGCGGGTGACTGTTAATCACTAGGTCGGCGGTTCGAGCCCGTCCCGGGGAGCCATACAAAAAGGGCCCACGAGAAATCGTGGGCCCTTTTCTTTTTTCTACGTCAATCTCGTGACCCACCATCTCCGCGGAGCTGATCCATGGCCCCGCGCTATCCCAACCCCAGGCGACCAGCTCCCTATTCTATAGTTATCGAAACACACGATTTTCGACTTATCGCATGGCACAATAGTCGAGTAATCGATCAACACAATCTTCGAATCGTCCCATGACCAAATCCCCCGACACCCTGCTGGCGGAGTCCCTGAAGCGTGTCCAGGCCAAGGCTCACCTCGGGGTGATACGCTCCAGCGAGATATCGCGGACCGACCGGGAGCGGCTGCTGCGCGGTGGCTGGCTGCGGAACGTGATCAAGGGGTGGTACCTGTTGACCGGACGACCGCTCGCCCAAGCGGACGAGGCGGGCGACACAACCCTCTGGTACTCCCACTTCTGGGACTTCGTGGGAGTCTACCTCTCCGGTCGGTACGACAACGAGTACTGCCTCTCCGCCGAGGCGTCGCTCGATCTCCACACCGGTTCCTCCACCATTCCGGCCCAAGTGGTGGCACTGGTAAAACGCGGCGGCGGCCAGCCACTGTACCTCCCCCACGACACCTCGCTGCTCCCCTACCCCGACCCGAACAATCTGCCGACCCAGTTTGAGACAAAGGCGGGGGTGTCGATCATGACGCTGCCCGAAGCGCTCTGCCGGATCTCCCCGCGCTACTTCATCGCCTCGCCGCTCAACGCCCAACTGGCATTGCGACAGGTCGATGAGAGCGCGCTATCCCTTCTGATCCTGGAACGGGGCTATCAGCGACCGGCAGGCCGGCTGGCGGGGGCGTACCGCGCCATCGGCGAACCGGAGCGTGCGGAACGAATCCTGAAAGACATGACCTCGGTCGGCTATCGGGTCCTCCCGACCGACCCCTTCGAGGGGGTACAGCCGGCGTTGGGAAGCGGCCGGGTCCGATCCCCCTACTCGGCTCGCCTCGAAGCGACATGGGCGTCAATGCGCGACGAAGTGTTGGCGACCCTGCCCGCTCCGCCAGGACTGCCCACGGACAAGGCGGGTTACCTGGCGCGGATCGACGATCTCTACCAGCACGACGCCTACAACTCACTGTCGATCGAGGGCTACCGGGTCACCCCGGAGCTGATCGAGAAGATCGAAAACGGCGAGTGGGATCCGGATCGCGATGCGGGTGACCGGGAAACCCGTGGCGCCCTGGCCGCCAAGGGATACCTGGAATCGTTCCGGCTGGTGAAATCAATCTTGCGAGACGAGATGATGTTCGAATGGCCGCCGGAGAGAAGGCAAGGCCATCTCATACGAGCATGAGATCCAGCTCCTTGTCCTTGGCGCGCAACCGTTCGACGAAATGAAGCGCCAGGTTGCGGTAAACGACCCCCGCCATACGCCCTTCCATCGCCATCAGCTCATCGAAAGCCGCCCCTCCGATCCTCAGTACGCGACTCTCCTCGGTGGTCACCACCGAGCAGGACGCCGCCCGGCCATCCATCAGGGCGTACTCCCCGAACCATTCTCCAGCTTGCATCCGATTCAGGCGCACGGGAGAAGGTCGCTGCTCACGGCGGCCGGGGATCTCCTTCAGCAACAGTGCCTGAAGAGAACCGGTGACGATCATGTAGAGCGCCCTGTCGGCGCATCCCTCGCCAATCACGGTATCCCCAGCACGGAAATCAAGCAGCTCCATCCTGTTGCCGATCCTCTCCAGTTCCGGGGGAGAAAGGCCGCTGAACAGTTTCGCGCTTGCGAGAAAACCCGTGATCTTGTCGATGCTCATCGCCCATCCTCGATAATTTGCCTATGCCGGAATCACAGCATGCACCACTCCCTTTCCCCGAGGAAGAGTCCGCTCGGATATCGCCGCCGCGGCCGCGCCCCTCCCGCCGGAGAGTTCCCCCTACAAAGGAAATCGTTATAATGCGGCCAATAACCCGTATAAGTACGTATGACCCTGCAAAATTGTAAGGTACTGGCCCGAAGAGCCCGCCCTTACGGTCGTACGCGAATTTTCGTTTTCCCAAGAGACGCCGCAATTCCCGCAGGCGTCCGTCCACCACCAAAGACCAATAAAGAGGATGTGAGATGGCCGATTCCACCACTGAGGCGCAGAAAACGGAACGCAGCTGGAAGCAACGACTGTTCTCCCGAGCGGTCCTCATCGGACTGCTGCTGTTCGTCGCCGGCATCATCTTCGCCGGCGGCTTCAACGTCGCCCTGCACCACACCAACGAGATGGCGTTCTGCACCTCCTGCCACTCCATGAAGACCAACTTCGAGGAGTACAAGGAGACCGTCCACTACAAGAACGCCAGCGGCGTGCGTGCGACCTGCGCCGACTGCCACGTGCCCAAGCCCTTCGTCCCCAAGATGATCGCCAAGGTACTCGCCTACAAGGACGTGATGCACGAGCTGCTCGGCACCCTCGACACCCCCGAGAAGTACGAGGCGCACCGCTGGGAGATGGCCAACCGGGTGTGGGACAAGATGCGCGCGACCGACTCCCGTGAGTGCAAGAGCTGCCACGCCTTCGACCAGATGGATCTGAGCGAACAGGGCAAGTCGGGCCGCCGCAAGCACGCCCGCGCCCAGGAGAACGGCGAGCAGTGCATCGATTGCCACGCCGGCATCGCCCACGAACTGCCGGACGAGCCGGAGGATTCGAAGGACAAGTCGGAAGGTTGAGACTTCCCTCTCCTACCATCATTCAGTACCAAGGGAGGCTTACCATATGAACAAAAACATCCGACCGATCCTGGCACTCCTGCTGCTCGGCGCCGGGGTGGTCCACGCCGCGACCCACGCGGAGATCGAACTGCGCCAGGCCGCCCAGGTGGGCGACGTGGAGCACATCGAGCAGTTGCTCGACGGCGGCACCGACATCAACTCCGGCAACAAATTCGGCAAGAACGCACTGATGTTCGCGGTGGAGAGCGAGAGCCTGGAGGCGGTGGTGGCGCTGCTCAACCGCGGCGCCGACGTCAACGGCCGCACGGTGGCCGGCTGCACCGCACTGACCTTCGCCGCCGAGAACGGCCTGCTGGCGATCACCGCCCTGCTCCTGGAGCGCGGCGCCCACCTCGACGACCGCA
This sequence comes from Endothiovibrio diazotrophicus, assembly GCF_054657215.1. Lineage (NCBI taxonomy): Bacteria > Pseudomonadati > Pseudomonadota > Gammaproteobacteria > Chromatiales > Thioalkalispiraceae > Endothiovibrio > Endothiovibrio diazotrophicus. The sequence goes on along the minus strand of NZ_BAAHXB010000024.1, from coordinate 34,752 downwards.
CCCGCAGCGGCTGGGACTCGCTGATGATCGCCTCGCGCCACGGCATCCTGCCGATGGTCGAACAGTTGATCTTCAAGGGCGCCGACCCCAAGGCCGCCGACCGCAAGGGGATGACCGCGTTGATGCAGGCGGCCTATGCCGGCCACCCCGAGGTGGTCGCCTACCTCGCCGACCACGGCTCCGACGTCGACTCCAAGAGCCACAGCGGGATGACCGCCCTGCTGATCGCCGCCGACCGCGGCCATCAGGAGGTGGTTGGCGCGCTGATCGACAAGGGGGCCGACGTCAACGCCCGCGACGGGGATGGCGCCACCGCACTGATCAGCGCCGCCTCCCGCGGCGACCGGACGATGGCCGAGACCCTGCTGGCGGCGGGAGCCGATCCCAACCTCGGCGACGACCAGTTGATCACCCCGCTGATGGAGGCCGCCGCCGACGGCAGCGAAGGGGTGGTCGACGCGCTGCTGGCCCACGGTGCCAAACCGGGGCTGAAGGACAAGAAGGGGCGTACCGCAAAGGATTACCCGGAAAGTGCCGGCCACAAAGCGATCGCCGCGAAGCTGTAAACCACCGGTGAAGTGGGAGGACGGCCCTCCCTCTGGTTACCACGCTCCGCGTGGTAACCCACGGCCTCCATCCAGGAGAGACACGCCTGACCGGACGCTCCGCGTCGAATACCGCGGCGGTGGGTTGTCTCAACGTGGCCGGGACGCAGAGCATTGAGGGCCGCTGGTTACGACGCAGAGCGTCGTAACCAGAACACCAGCCCCCTCCAGGTACTCAGCCCGCGTAGCGGCGCAACGCCTCCAATAGCACCTTCTTCTTGATCGGCTTGGTCAGGTGACCGTCGCAGCCGGCATCCAGGCTCTTCGCCTCGTCCTCCTTCAGGGCGTGGGCGGTCAGTGCCACCACCGCGGTCCGCCCCCGTCCCGTTTCCGCCTCCCACTGGCGAATCTCACGGGTGGAGGTGTAGCCGTCCATCACCGGCATCTGCATGTCCATCAATACCAGGTCGAAGGCCCCCTCCTTGAAGCGCTGCAAACCGACCAGCCCGTTCTCCGCCACCGTCAACCGATGGGGCGTCGATTTGAGGTAGGAGTGGATCAGCAGACTGTTGTCCTCCGAATCCTCCACCAGCAGGATCGACAACGGCCGTTCGTCCGGAGACTCGACAGGCGGCGAGGCGGCGAGCGGCGCAACGGCGATCTCGCCCCGCCGTTCGGCCGGCCGCAGGCGGACGGAGAAGTGGAAGGTGCTCCCGCGGCCGCGCTCGCTCTCCGCCCAGATCTCGCCCTCCATCAGCTCCACCAGCTTGCGCGAGATGGCCAGACCGAGACCGGTACCACCGAACTCGCGCGTGGTGGATGAATCGGCCTGGGTGAAGGGGGCGAAGATACTCTCCAGTTTCCCCTCATCGATGCCGACGCCGGTATCCTCGACGCGAAAGACGAGCACGACATCCTCCCCGCCACCATCCGCCAGGGGCTCCAGCGGAGAGAGCCTCAGGCGCACCTCGCCCTGGCGGGTGAACTTCACCGCGTTGCCGATCAGGTTGACCAACACCTGGCGCAGCCGCGCCGGATCGCCGCGCAGGCAACGGGGAATCCCCGGATCGATTCGATGGGTCAGGGCGAGTCCCTTCTCGCGGGCGCGGAACGCCATGATCTCGGTCACCTCGCGGATCAGCCGCTCGATGTCGAAGTCGGTCTGCTCCAGCAGCACCTCGCCGGCCTCCACCTTGGAGAGGTCGAGGATGTCGTTGATCAACGCCAACAAGGTATTGCCGGCGTTCTGGAACACCTCCACGTAGCGCCGCTGCTCCTCGTCGAGGCGGCTCTCCTCGAGCAGCTCGGCCATGCCGAGGATGGCATTCATCGGGGTGCGGATCTCGTGGCTCATGGTGGCGAGGAACTCGCTCTTCGAGCGGTTCGCCGCCTCCGCCTCCTCGCGCGCGCGGCAGAGCGCCTGCTCCTTCGCCTCCAGCTCGCGCACCTTCGCCTCCAGCTCCTCGCCGCGCCGGCGCAGCAGCTGTTTCTGCCAGTGGAGTTCGAGGAAGACCTGCACCTTGCTCTTGAGGATCTCCGCGTTGAGCGGCTTGAACAGGTAGTCCACGGCGCCGGCGGAGTAGCCGCGAAAGACGTGCTGCTCCTCCTTGCTGATGGCGGTGACGAAGATGATCGGCACCTCCTTGGTGCGCTTCATCCCCTTCATCAGGGCGGCGGTCTCGAAGCCGTCCATCTCCGGCATCTGCACATCCATCAGCACCAGGGCGAACTCCTCCTCGGCCATCAGCACCCCCAACGCCTCATTGCCCGAGGTGGCGGTGAAGATGCGCACGTCATCCCCCTCCAGCAGGCTCTCCAGGGCGAGCAGGTTCTCGCGACGGTCGTCGACCAGCAGGATGTTCGCGAGCGTTCGCCCCTCCATCACCCCTCCCCCGCCGCCCGCAGGCCGCTTCCGCCCACCAGCTCGACCAAACGATCGGCCAGCGCCTCCAGCTCCAGCACCCCGTCCACCTCGGTGGCAGCCAGCGCGGCCAGCGGCATCGAGTCGTAGTCGGCGCTCTGCGGCAACTGCACCAGAGCGACCCCACCGGCCTCCTTGATCCGCTTCAGGCCGCGGGCACCATCGTCGTTGGCGCCGGTCAGCACCATCCCGATCACCGCCCCACCGAAGGCCTCCACCGCGCTGTCGAAGAGCACGTCCACCGACGGCCGGGAGTAGCGCACCGGTCCCTCCAGCGAGAGCGACAGGGTGGCGTCGGCCTCGATCAGCAGGTGGTAGTTGGGTGGCGCCAGATAGGCGGTGCCGGCGATCAGCGCCTCCTTCTCGTCGGCCTGCTTGACCCGCAGGCGGCAGCGGCCGTCGAGGGAGGCGGCAAGGAACTCCCCCCCCTGGGGGTGGAGATGCTGGACGACCACCAGCGGCAGCGGAAAGTCGGCGGGCAGCCGCGGCAGCAGCCGGCCGAGGGCCACCACCCCGCCGGCGGAGACGCCGATCACCACCACCTTGAACCCCCGCCCCTTCATTCTTCCCCCCGCTTGCGATAGATCCGCCGCCGCTTGTCGACGTCCTCGAAGCGCTCGGAGACCAGCGAGTAGCGTACGCTCTCCTTTTCACCGAGGCAGAGGAAGCCGCCCGGGGAGAGGCTGTCGTGGAACAGCCGCAGCACCTGATTCTGCAGCTCCCGGTCGAAGTAGATCATCACGTTGCGGCAGAAGATCACCTGCATCTCGCCGAACACCCCGTCGGTGACCAGGTTGTGATCGGCGAACAGCACGTTCTCCCGCAACTTGGAATCGAGCACCGCGAAGCGGTCGTCGGCGTGGTAGTAGTCGGAGAAGCTGCGCTGGCCGCCGGCACGCTGATAGTTGGCGGTGTAGAGCTTGATCTTGTCGATCGGGTAGACCCCCTCGCGTGCCCTGTGCAGCGCGGTGGGGTCGAGGTCGGTGGCGTAGATCTGCGCCCGCGGGTAGAGCCCCTCCTCGCGCAGCAGGATCGCCATGGAGTAGACCTCCTCGCCGGTGGCGCAGCCGGCGTGCCATACCTTGAAGTGCTCCTGGGCACGTAGCGCCGGCACCAACTGCTCGCGCACCACCCGGTAGAAATCCGGATCGCGGAACATCTCGGTGACATTGATCGATATCTGGTTGAGCACGCGGTCGAATACCGCCGGGTCGTGGAGCAGGGCATGGGTCAGCGCCGAGAAATTCTCCGCCCGCTCGCTGGCCTGGGCCTGGCGCAGCCGGCGCACCAGCGAGGCCTCGGCGTAGTTGCGGAAGTCGTAGCCGTAGCGCCGGTAGATGGCGCGCAGCAACAGCTCCATCTCGATTCTTTCCGCTTCGTTCACGGGATCGCATCCTGCGGCATTGGAGGCCAGCAGCCCCTCTGCCTTTAACCTTTTGCCTTTGACCTTTTACCTGTAGAGCCACACCCGCAGCATCGACAGCAGCTTGCCGACGTCCACCGGTTTGGCCAGATAGTCGCTCGCACCGGCCTCGATGCACTTGGCCTTGTCGCCCTTCATCGCCTTGGCGGTGAGCGCGATGATCGGCAGCTTGCGGAAGCGCTCCTGCTTGCGGATCTCGCGCATCGCCTGGTAGCCGTCCATCTCCGGCATCATGATGTCCATCAGCACCAGATCGGTCTCCGGGTTCTCCTCCAGCTTCTCGATACCCAGCCGGCCGTTGGTGGCGACCACCACCTCCACCTCCTTCTCCTCCAGGGTGGCGGCCAACGCGTAGACGTTGCGCATGTCGTCGTCGACGATCAGGATCTTGCGTCCGCGCAGGATCGACTCCTTGTCGTGGACCTGACGGATCATCTGCTGCTGCTCGGCCGGCAGCCCCGCCTCCACCCGGTGGAGAAACAGCACCGCCTCGTCGAGCAGCCGCTCCGGCGACTGCACCTCCTTGACGATCATGTGGGCGGCCTGGCGGTTGATCACCGCCTCCTCTTCGGCACTGAGGTCGCGGCTGGCATAAAGGATCACCGGCACCTGGGCATAGCCCCCCTCGCCACCCATCCACTCGATCAGCTCCAACACCCCGGCGTTACCGTCGTCGAGGTCGAGGACCACGCAGTCGGGGGTGTCGGCGATCGCCGCCCGCGCCTCCTCCAGCCCCGCTGCCTCACGCACCGTCACCTCATCCCCCTGGCCGAGCAGCTCCACCACCTGCTCACGGTGGGCCGCCGAGCCGCCCACCAGCAATACACTGCGCGGCTGGTGGCTGATGAAGCGCTCCAGGCGGGAGAAGGCCTGGCTCAGCTCGCCGAGGCCGGCCGGCTTGATCAGGAAACCGACCGCCCCCATCCGCCGTGCATCCAGCCCCTGATCGCGCCCGGAGATGAAGTGGACCGGGATGTGGCGGGTCTCCGGGTTGTCCTTCAGCCGCTGCATCACCGTCCAGCCGTCCATGCCGGGCAGGCCGATGTCGAGGACGATGGCGCTCGGCCGGTAGTAGTCGGCCAGGTGGAGTCCGTTCTCGCCGTTGTCGCTGACGATGCCGAGGAAGCCCTTCTCGCGGGCCAGGTCGAGCAGCACCTTGGCGAAGGCGGCGTCATCCTCGATGATCAGCAGCGAGCGCTCATCGGGGGCCAGATCTGCCCGATCGTCGGCGACGAAGGGGCGCGAGGCCGGACCAGACGGCACGGCGGCAGCCGACGGGACCGCCGACGGGGGGGCAGGCTCCGCCGGGGGGGATTCCACCGCGGCGGGCGCGGCCTGCGCGCGGGACGGGATCGACGGAGCAACCGGGGCCGCAGTGGCGCGGCCCGCGGGGGCCGCTCCAGCCGGCCGCTGTCCCGCGACGCCATCGAGACGCAGCGGCAGGTAGAGGGTAAAGGTGCTCCCCTTGCCCTCTCCGCTCTTCAGGTGGAGTTCACCGCCCAGCAGCATCGCCAACTCGCGGGAGATGGAGAGCCCCAGACCGGTGCCGCCGTACTTGCGGCTGGTGGAGCCGTCGGCCTGCTGGAACGCCTCGAAGATCAGCTTCTGCTTCTCGGCGGGGATGCCGATGCCGCTGTCGATCACCTGGAAGGCGACCATCGCCGCCGGATTGCGCCCGCCCATCATGCGGGTGCCGGGGGCCGGCGGCGTGATGCGCACCCGCACGCTGCCCTCGCTGGTGAACTTGAAGGCGTTGGAGAGCAGGTTCTTCAGCACCTGCTCCAGCCGCTGGCGGTCGCTCTGGATGTGATCGGGCAGATCGCCCGCCAGCTCCACCTGGAACTCCAGACCGCGACTCTCGGCGACGTGGAGGAACTTGTGTTGCAGGGTGGCGGCGAGCTCCTCCAGCGGCAGCTCCTCGGGATGCAACTCGATCTTGCCCGCCTCCACCTTGGAGAGGTCGAGAATCTCGTTGATCAGCTCCAGCAGGTCGGAACCGGCGGTGTGGATGGTGCGGGCGAACTCCTGCTGCTTCTCGGTGAGGTTGCCATCCTTGTTCTCCATCAGCAGTTGGGCGAGGATGAGCAGGCTGTTGAGCGGCGTGCGCAGCTCGTGGGACATGTTGGCGAGGAATTCGGACTTGTAGCGGCTGGCCTGGGAGAGTTCGTCGGTCTGCGCCTGCAGCCGCTCCCGGGAGCGCTCCAGCTCCTCGTTCTTGCGCCGGGTCTCCTCCCGCTGCAGCTCCAGCGCCTCGGCCCGCTCTTCCAGCTCCTCGTTGGCCTGACGCAGCTCCTCCTGCTGGGCCTGCAACTCCTCGGACTGGCTCTGGGTCTCTTCCAGCAGCTCCTTCATGCGCACCCGCGCATCCGCGGTGTTGATCGAGATCGCCACCACCTCGGCGGCCACCTCCAGAAACTCCCGCCGGGTCTCGGTGAACGAGCGGAAGCCGCCCAATTCGATCACCCCTCGCACCTCCCCCTCGAACAGGAAGGGGATCACCCGCACCGAAGCCGGCGGCGCCTCGCCGAGCCCCGACTGCACCGTCAGGTACTCCGCCGGCACCGGGCTCAGCTCGATCGCCTGACGCTCCAGCGCCGCCTGGCCCACCAGCCCCTCGCCGAGGGCGAACTGGTTGTCGAGGCTCTTGCGGGAGGAATAGGCATGGCTGGCACTGAGGTGGAGCTTGCCGTCGTGGCCCATCAGGTAGACCGCCCCCACCTGGACCTCCAGGTACGCCACCAGGAAGTCGATCACCTTGCGCGCCAGGGCGATCACGTCCTGATCGCCGCGCACCAGATCGTTGAGCCGCGCCTGACCGTTCTTCAGCCAGTCCTGGCGGGCATTGGTGGCGGTGGCGGCGCGCAGGTTGTCGGTCATCCGCGCCAGGGCGCCACCCAACTCGTCACGCTCGGAGCCCGCCTCCACATCCACCGCATAGTCGCCGTCGGAGATGGCGTTGGCTTGGCGGACCACCCGGCGGAAACGCTCGATCATGCGGTTGACCGAGCGGGCCAGGGGATCCTCGTCGCCCGCCCGCTCCATGGTACGGGAGAAGTCACCTGCGGCCACCGCCTCGGCGATCGCCGCCACCTCGCGCAGGTTGGCGGTCATCCGGTTGATCGACTGGCCGAGGGCATCGCGCTCGCCGCGCACGGCCATGGTACGGCCGTAGTCGCCGTCGGCCACCGCCCCGGCAATGGCGGTGGTCTCGCGCAGGGCGTCCGTCATCCGCTGCAGCGCCAGACCGAGCTGGTCGCGCTCCGAACGCAGCACCACGTCCTGGGAGAAGTCGCCGGCAGCCACCGCATTGGCCTGATCGATGGTCTGGTGGAGGCTGTCGTTGAGGTCCCGCGCCGAGGCCAGCATCTCCCCCACCTCGTCGTCGGCCAGATAGGGGATGCGCTCCTCCACGGTGCGCCCGCGGGAGAGACGGCGCAGCATCGCGGTGGCCGCCTGCAGCGGACCGAGGATGCCGTTGATGGTGCGTCGGCTGACCAGCAGCACCACCAGCAGGGAACCGGCGAGGATGGCGAAGAAGACCACCTCGAAGCGGGAGAGCTCGGCCAGCGCCCGGTCGGCGTCGCGCTGGCTGAGCAGGATCCACTGGTCCTTCTCCTCCAGCCAGGGGATCTCCAGCCGGCGGTAGCTGGAGAAGAGGCCGTCGCGCACCTCCGCCCCCACCGGCGCGGCGCCCATCCGCTGGAACAGCCCCGCCTGGGCAACCGACAGGCTGTTCTCGAAGCCCTCCTCGCCCCCCCACTCCTCCGCCTTGTCGCGGTGATAGAGGTAGTGACCGTGCTCCGCCTCCACCAGGTAGAGGTGGCCGTCCCGCTCCATCGCCCGATCCTCATCGGCGACCCGCTGGATCACCCGGTCGGCGAGCAGCTCGACGGTCAGCAAACCGCGGGCGCGCCCCTCGCTGTCGAGCAGCGGGGTGGCAAAGTGCATGGTGGGGATCCGCTCCCCCTCTGCCCCGGCCCAGTTGCGGCTGAGGCTCGGCGGAAAGGCGAAGATCTGGCCGCGGTACATCTCCTCGACCTTGTTCAACAGCTCGGCGTGGCGGTAGCGCTGCTGGTCGTCCACCGACAGACTGAACGCGTGGTAGAGCTCGCGATTGTAGGCGACCCGGACCAGTGGCACCCCCTGCAGGGAGATCACCGACAGACTGGCGTAGACGCCACGGGACTCGAGGAAGGAGACCAGCGCCTGATCGGCGTTGCTCATCCACTCGCGTTGCTGGCGCTCGTCACCCAGGTCACGCCAGACCAGGAAACGCTGCAGGGCGTGAAATTCGGAGAGGAAACCGAGATCCCGCGGCACCTGGCGGAGCAGATCCAGCAGATCGCCGGAGACCGTCGTCAGGCGCTTGTCCTCGAACTCCAGGGCCTGTTCGGTGAGCAGTCGCGAGGTGGTGTCGTAGCCGTACCAGCCGACCAGCGCCACCGGCAACACCACGGCGAAGAGGAACAGCCCACCCAGTCTGCGGCGCAGCGGCAGGCGGGCGATCCAGTGGAGATAGCGACTCATCGCGACGCCCCCATCAGCGGAAGAAGTTGTTGTTGTCGATCAACCACAGCTTGCGCCGGCACCAGCCGAGCACCTGCTGCACCTCGGCCGGCCGCTTGCCGGTGTAGTGGCGCGCCGGCGGGGTGAAATCGAAGCGCAGACCGAGGTGGGCCTTCACCGTCTGCAACTCGGCAAGGATCAACTGAGTCATCTCGAAGACGTCCTCGGGGTCCTTGCCGGCCCCCTCGAACTCGCTGAAGTCGGTACGCGGAATGTCGGCCATGCGCTGCAAGCGCTGCACCTCGCCAAGCAGCTGATAACCGATCCGGTAGGCGTCGACCGGGGTGGCGCGCTCCTCCTTGGTGGGGGGGACGGTCTCGTCGGTGATGCGCAGGGCGGCGAGAATGGTGTTGATGTCGGCGTAGATACGCATCGTCTCGCCGAACACCTGTGAGGGAACCAGTTCGTCACCGTTGATGTGATCGATTTGGCGGGAGAGCTCGCGCAGCTTATTGTAGACGTCGATCGGCGCCTTCCCCTCGACTGCCGGAGGGGCCGCCGCCGGCTCGTCGATTCCCAGCCGCACGAGCAGCAGATCCAGTTCGGTCCGCACCCGGCGCAACTGCTCGTAGGTGACCAGAGGTTCCACCTCCAGGCGCGGCTCCAGCGCCCCCGCCGCCGCCGTCGGCATCCCCCGCTGTTCGCGCAGGCGATTGAGCTTGAACAAGAGCTCGTAGCTCAGCTGGGCGGTGTGGCGGGGCTTCAACGGCAGCCGCAACGGAGTCCGCTGCCACTCCTCCTCCGTCACCCCGAGGTGCCGCTCCATCAGCTCCAGCCGCTGGCCGATGACCAGCGCCTCGGCATAGACCCGGGAGGGGGTGACCGCGGCCGGATCCGCCGCGACGGCGGGATGGACGGCAAGCCACGACAGCAACACCAGCGACAGCGGCCGCCAGACGGGGCGATCGCCAATGCCCCTCCCGAATATGGCCATCCTCATTCCATCCCCCCCTTCACGACACCTCTCCGATCAAGCGGTGACTTTGAAAAAGTCCACCAGCTCGCGCAACGTTCCCGCCTGCTCCTCCAACCCCTTGGCATTGGCGGCCATCTGCTCCACCATCGCCGCATTCTGCTGGGTCACCTCGTCCATCTGCATCACCGCCTTGTTCACCTGCTGGATGCCCGAGGACTGTTCGGCGGAGGCCGCCGCGATCTCAGCGACGATGTCCGCCACCTGCTTCACCGCCCCCATCAGCCCGTTGAGCGTCTCCCCTGAACGATCGACCAGACGCGAGCCTTCGTCCACCCGCTCCACCGAATCCTTGATCAGCTCGGAGATCTCCTTCGCCGAATCCGCCGAACGCTGTGCCAGCTTGCGCACCTCGGCGGCCACCACCGCGAAGCCGCGTCCCTGATCGCCGGCCCGCGCCGCCTCCACCGCGGCATTCAGCGCCAGCAGATTGGTCTGAAAGGCGATCTCGTCGACCACCCCGATGATCTCGGCGATCTTCTTGCTCGCCACGTTGATCCCGCTCATCGCGCCGATCGCCTGGTTCACCACCGCGCCGCCGTGCTCCGCCTCCTCCCGCGCGCTGGCCGCCAGCTGATTGGCGCGGTGGGCATTGTCGGCGTTCTGCTTCACCGTCGAGGTCAACTCCTCCATGCTTGAGGCGGTCTCCTCCAGCGAGGAGGCCTGCTCCTCGGTGCGCTGGCTCATGTCGGCGTTGCCCGCCGAGATCTCCCGCGAAGCGTCCTCCACCGAGTGGGAACTTTCGCGCACTTCGAGCACCACCGTGCGCAGCCCCTCGACGGTGTTCTTCAACGCGGCGAGCAGCCGTCCCATCTCGTCGACGCGATCGATCTGGATGTCCAGATCCAGATTTCCCTCGGAGATCTCCCGCGTCACCGCCAACGCCTGCGCCAGCGGGCGGGTCACCGATACGGTAATGACGAAGCCGAACACCGTCGCGAGCAGCGCACCGATCGCCACCGCCACCGCCATCTGGGTGTTGAGCAGGGTCGCCGCCTGTTCCGACTCGGCGGCGGCGTTCGCCATGCTCCCCTTGGCCACGCGCTCGACGCCGTCGAGGAGTTCCAGCATGTGCTCACCGACCTCGTCGGCGGCATGATCGAGCCGGCTCTTCTCAGCCTTGATCGCGGCGATCGAATCCAGCACCTGGAACAACGCGTGAGCGCTCTCGCGCAACTCGCCGCCGACGCTCGCCACGATCGCCTCCAGCACGCCGCGCAGGCTCGCATCGCTCACCCCGGCCACCTCCGCGCCGCCAACCGCACCGCCGCGGAGCAGCACGCCGAGGCGATCACCGAGATCGATCTCCGCCGCGGCATAGCGCTTGCCCATCGCCCCCCGGCGTCCCTCGCCCATCTCCTGGGCATACTCCTCGACGGCGATGCGCATCTTCTCAATCGCCGACTCGGCCAGCACCGCACCGTTCAGCCAACCCGGTTCATCGCTCACCAGCCCCAGCTGACCGGAGATCCGCGCCCGCACCCCGGAGCGAAACCCTTCGAGCCGTCCCATGATCCCGCGATAGGCCGTCTCGAAGCGGCCCATCGCCTGGTCGCGCACGCCCTCCAGACGCAACTGCTCGCCCATTTTCGCGTGCAGGGAGACGATCTTCGGCAGGAACTCGCGGTTGTGAAAGCCGTCCGCCTCCTCCACCACCTTGCGCAACGCCTCGTCCCTGGCGGCGAAGATCTCCCCCTTGGGGGTCTTGGCGCCTTGGAGGATCGCCCCGCCATAGGTATCGAAATCGGCGGCGAAGCCGGCGTGCTCCTTCCACACCGCCTCGAGCTCCGCGGGGTCCCCGACGGCGAGGATCTCCATGATCATCTGCATGTCGCGCGCCACCGCGATCTTCATCTCCTTGGACGCCTCCACCAGCCCCGCGGCGCGGCCGATCTTGCCGGTATTCTCATGCATGTCGCCCACCCCGGCATAGCCGAGGTAGCCGACCACCGCCACCAGCAGCGTGACCAACGCCCCATAGCCGATGATTTTCGTCTTGATGGTCAGACGCTTGAAAATCCCCGCCCAGCCCACGACGCCGGCGTTGATCTTCATCTCCACGTCGTTGAGATGCCCCACCACCTCGCGGGAGAGCGGATCGACCTTGCGGAACTCCTGCTCCGCCTCCGCCATATTGCCGGCGTTGGCAAGCTGGATGACGCGGCGCACCGTCGCGTGCATCTCGGCGTGGGGCTGCTCGATCTCCTTGAATTCCGGCAGGTTGCCGTATTCGGAAATCCCCTCCGCGTAATACCACCTCCCGAGGGAACACTCCTTGTGAGAGACCGCTTGGTCTTCACTGAGCGTGGAACGCCCGTCGAGAAAGGCGCGCAGGACGCTCTTCCACTCCAGGTGTTTCTTGCGCGCAAGGGAAAGGTCGACTTTTGCCATGATAGGTCCCCCTATTTGGTATCGATGACGGCGGCTTGGCAGTCTCTATTGGCAGTCTCTATGTTACGCCCGACAACCCTTTTCCTTGACAAAAAATCCTTATGAAAAACAGCGAATTCATGCTGCGACACGCGTTCTGGCGGGATCGTCAGCGCGCCGCCGGAAGTTCGATCGAACCCAGCGCCTGCCCCATGCGCAGCCCCCCCCCCGCGGCGAGCCTCTCGTCCCACTCCAGGCGATCCCGGCCGAACAGCAGGATCACCGTCGAACCCATGTTGAAGCGCCCCAGCTCCTCCCCTCGCACCAACCGCGGCGCCTCGTCGGCGGGATACCCCCAAGCGCTCACCCGGCTGCCGGCCGGCGGCGTCACTTCCCCCGCCCACACCGTCTCGATGCTGCCGACAAAGATCGCCCCGACCATCACCACCGCCATCGGTCCGGCAGCGGTATCGAACAGCGCCACCACCCGCTCGTTGCGGGCGAACAGTCCCGGTATCACCCGCGTGGTGGCGGGATTGACGCTGAACAGCCGGCCCGGCACATGGACCATCCCGGTAAGCCGGCCGGCCAGAGGCATGTGGATGCGGTGGTAGTCCCGCGGCGACAGGTAGATCGTGGCGAAGGCCCCGTCGCGGAACGGCGCCGCCCGCGCCGGGTCGCCACCGAGCAGCGTGGTGAGGTCGAACCGGCGCCCCTTGGCCTGGAAGATGTCGCCGCCACGGATCGCCCCCAACTGACTGACCGTGCCATCCACCGGCGAGACCACCACCGCCTCCCCACCGGCCAGCGGCCGGGCCCCCTCGCGCAGGGCGCGGGTGAAGAAGGCGTTGAAGTGGGGGTAGGCGAGCGGATCGGGCTGCGCCGCCTCGCTCAAATCGATGCCGAAGCGACGGACGAACCAGCGGGTGAACGGATTCTTGAGGCGCGGACAGCAACAGCGGGTCGCCGCATGCATCATCCGCGAAAGGGGGTGGTGGGGATAGAGGTATTGAGGCAGAGCCTTGAGATAATCGACAAGCACCGGGCCCGCGGGGGCGGAAACATGAGGGTCCATGTAATCCTTGTAATCGTCGTGGCGACAGGCAAAGAGCGCACCATACCCGTGCCCCGGCAGACTGTCAAAACGAAGAGAGGCGCTTGCCGCGCCCCTCCTCGTCAACCCCGTCAGTCGTCCCAGTCGTCGTCGGAGAAAACATCCCGAAGCTGCCGCCTCAACCGCCGCTCCTCCAGGATCTCCTCCAGCGTCCGGCGACTGTTGCGCCGATCGCCACCTTCGCTCTCCTTGCGGGCGAGCGACTCGCTGATCAGGAGGTCGTCGGCCACGAAGTCGCCGCTGTCCGGATCGTCGTCACGAACCATTCCAACCATCTCGAAATCACCTCTCTCAAGGCGGGCCGAAATCGCCGCTGTCGCGGTGAAAATTAGATCAAAAGCGCGCCTTTTTCCACTCTTTTTTTTCGCCCTGGCGGGACGCAAAAAAAGCGTGGGAAAAGGCGCGTATTTATATGAAAAATCAATTGGTAAGAAGAGCGATCGGAGGCGCGGAAATGCGGCGGTGAACGCCCGGTTTGGGCAGATACCAATCGTAGGGCGGATTAGCGACAGCGTAATCCGCCGAGAACGAAGGCACCATCGGCGGAAATCACTCCGGACGGAATGAATCATGCGATGGTTGAAACGCCCATCGGAAGCCGATACAACGCCCCCCGCCCACCCCCCCGTTTCCCGCCCCGCAGAAGCGGCACTCAACGTTCGATTGGCGCATCCATATTGTTGCCCCAATCCGCCCAGGCGCCGGCGTAGCCGCGCAGACGGGGATAACCGAGGGACTTCAGCGCCATGTAGGTGTGGGAGGAACGGTGATGGGTCTGACAGTAGACGATCACCTCCTTGTCGGGCGTCACCCCCGCCCCCTCGAACAGCGCCCGCAGCGTCTCCTCCGGCTTCAGCCGCAGATTGCGGTTGGTGTCCATCGCCTCCATCCAGTCGATGTTGACCGCACCGGGAATGTGACCGCCACGCAGGGCATAACGCACCCGCCCGCGATACTCCTCCGGCGAACGGGCGTCGAGCAGCACCACGTCGGGATCGTGCAACCGCTCCAGGACGTAACCCATGTCGGCCACCCGCTCCTCGCCGTAGACCACCTCCAGCTCACGCACCTCCCTCCCCACCGCGTGTCCATCCATCGGATGCTGTTCGGTGGACCAGGAGGCGATCCCCCCGTTGAGCAGCGAGGCCCGCGAATGGCCGATCACGTCCAGCGTCCACAGCAATCGCCCCGCTTTGCCGCCCCCCTCGTCGTCGTAGGCCACCACCCGACTCTCCGGGGTCAACCCGATCCCCCCCAACACCTCCGCCAACCGTTCCTCAGCGGGCAACTCCCCGGTGGCCGGCTGGATGCCGGAGACCAGTGCCCCATAATCCAGATGGATCGCGCCGGGGATATGGAAACGCGCATAGAGGTCTGCACGGCAGAGGTCGACGATCAACAGCCCCTCCTCCCCGAGGCGGCGTTCCAATGCATCGGGCTCGATGATCAGCGGCAGGTCGGACATGGGATATCCCCTCGGCAGAGAAAATCGATACCGTCTGAATTGGGGCGGCAGGGCTTTAAGGCAAGTCGTACGTCCCGCCACCGCACCGGACATGGTTAGGGTCACAGCAGGCGGGAGACAGCAGCACGCCTTGCGAAGGGTGCTTGTTGCCATAGACATGACCGAAGAATTACCGGGATTACAACTGCGCTTCCCTCTTCGTGACGTTCAAGCGCCCGCTCCAACTCCATGCCGTAGCAAAAATTCGAGTTAATAAAATCAATACTGACTAACAACAGAATGATATCCGTTCAGTGGATCATTCCGCCGATCGAAAGCGCCTTGCGGCATCACAATTCATGCACTACGGTGAAAGCCACATGAACAGACACCAAGCAGCCGCGCCATGATGTCCACGCTCCAGATCCGAAATCTCCCGGAGGATGTCTACCAAGCCCTCTCCCTGCGTGCCGAGCGGGAGCACCGCAGTCTCGCCCAGCAGGCCATCGTCGAACTGAGAAAGATTCCGGAGTTGGAGTCTCGCGCGCGCCGCCTGCGCACTCTGGAAAAAATCCGTGGGGAGATTGAAGAAGTTGGGGCACGGGGTCCGAGTCGCTCCCCGGAGGAGCTGATCCGGGAAGATCGCGAGCGATGAGCGTCCGTCTTGTCCTTGACGCATCGGCGGCCATCCATGTCGTCATGCGCACGCCACAGGCGGCCCAACTCGCGACTCTCCTCGCCGGTTCGGCCACGGTGGTCGCCCCTACCCTCTATTGCAGCGAGTGCGCGAACACGCTGGGGAAGTACGTCGCCCACGCCGAGCTGCCGAAACCGCTTGCCCTGGAGCGCCTTGAGGAGGCACTCAGCTTGGTGGACCACCTGGAGGCGGATCAGGGCCTCGCCAGCGAGGCCCTGGCTGCTGCGGCGGCCGTCAACCATCCGGCCTATGACCTCTTTTATCTCGTCCTGGCCCGAAGGTACGGCGCAACGCTGGCCACTCGAGACAAGCGGTTGGAGAAGGCGGGACGGTCGCTTGGAATCGAGGTCGTCTACCCGGAATAGGCGTGTTCGTGCGGCAAGCAGTTCCGTTTGATACGGCGCCCGCGGGGCGCCCTATGAGACACGGTATCTCGGCAGATACTCCTGCTTTCGTCTCCTTCGTGCCCTTCGTGTCGAAAATTCTTCTACCTCGGCGAGCGGCACAACGCCGTTTCACTACCGTGCAAAATGGTCAACCATTAGCACCCCCTGATATACTCCCCACCCTGCCCATCCCAAGCCCGGAGTAAACCCCATGAAAACCTTCAACAAACTGGTCGAGGAGTGCCTCAAGGAGGGGGTCAACGAGCTTTTCCCTTGGGATTTGACCGAGTTCCTGGAGGCCCACCCCGAGACCCTGCTGGTGGACATCCGCGAGCCCTACGAATACAACGCCATGCACATGGCCGGGGCGATCAACGTCCCCCGCGGCATCCTCGAGAGCGCCTGCGAGTTCAACTACGAGGAGACCGTGCCGGCGCTCGCCGACGCCCGCGACCAACCGGTGGTGCTGCTCTGCCGCTCCGGCAACCGCACCGTGCTCGCCGCCTCGGTGATGCAGCGCATGGGCTACCGCCAGGTCTACTCCCTGAAGACCGGCCTGCGTGGCTGGAACGACTTCGAACAACCCCTGGTGGACCACCACGGTCAGGCCGTCGATATCGATACCGCCGACGACTACTTCACCACCCACCTGCGTCCCGAGCAGGCCCGCTGAGCGGGGCGGCGAGGCCTCCCCGCCGCCCGCCACCCATCGGCCGACCGCCGCCATCGGTCGGCACTCATCCCTCCCTCGGCGACGACGCCAAATCCCACCGGTCCACGCATTTCCCTGCCGAAATCCAGATCTATCCACACCGCCAGGAAGAATCGAGCGGACGGAGTCGGGACGCCGTCCCACCACACCCTTCCATCCCGCCCTACCGGCCATCCCCCGTTTCCGCTCCACCCATCCGCCAACCGCTACACCTCTCCCCATAAGAGGTATACTTTGCATTACTAAGGATTTTCCTTAGTCATGACAAGGCTAATCCTGTGCGTTTAACGGCATATCGCTTATG
Source organism: Endothiovibrio diazotrophicus (assembly GCF_054657215.1). Classification (NCBI taxonomy): domain Bacteria; kingdom Pseudomonadati; phylum Pseudomonadota; class Gammaproteobacteria; order Chromatiales; family Thioalkalispiraceae; genus Endothiovibrio; species Endothiovibrio diazotrophicus. The sequence continues at coordinate 18,297 of NZ_BAAHXB010000024.1, read as the reverse complement.
CCGCAGACCACCTCAACCCGCATGGAACAGTAGAGACGAGACCATGATCCCGAACCGCGGCCACCGGGGCTTCACCCTCATCGAACTGCTGATCGTCACTGCCATCATCGGCATCCTCGCCTCCATCGGCTACCCCGCGTACCGGGATAGCGTGCGCAAGGCCCACCGCTCCGATGCCCAGCAGTTGATGGTGATGATCGCCAACCGCGAGGAGCAGTACATCCTCGATGCCCGCAGCTACAGCGCCGATCCCACCGTCCTCGGCATCGCCAAGGACCAGTGGGAGTGCACCGGTGACGACCCCGCTCGCTGTTTCAACGACTACTACACCGTCACCATCACCGTCGACAACGCCGCCACCCCGCCCACCTGGTCGGTGAGCGCGGTGGCCGCCGGCAGCCAGGCGGTGGACGGCGACCTCTCCTTCAACAGCACCGGGGCGAAGACCCACGGCAGCGAAGACCACTGGTAGGAGGCACCCCGCCATGTTGCAGCACCGCTCCCCCAACACCCCGCCCCGCCTCGCCCACCGCGCCGGCTTCACCCTGGTCGAGCTGATCGCCGCGGTGGCGATCATCGCCATCACCCTCTCCTTCGCCGTCCCGGCAGGGCGCAACATGGTGATCAACCAGCGGCTGAAGAGCGCCGCCTCCGACCTCCATTTCAGCCTCATCTTCGCCCGTAGCGAGGCGATCAAGCGCCACGCGGTGGTCACCGTCAGCGCCGCCTCCGGCGGCTGGGAGAACGGGTGGACGATCACCGACGACAACGGCAACACGCTGCGTTCCCACGAGGGCTTCGAGGGCGTCGCCGACAACGACGCAGCCGCCTTCGCCGCCACCCGCGCCGACCAGCTGGCCCCGACGAGCGTCGCCTTCAGCGGCAGCGGACGGCTCAGCGGTTCGGCCAACGAGGTGCAGTTCTTCCCAGCCAGCAGCGTGGTCACCACCCCCGCCATGCGCTGCGTCGCGGTGAGCCTGAGTGGTCACCCACGCACCGAGGTCGACGCCGACCACGACAGCAGCAACGGATGCAACGGATGACCCTTCCCGCCGCCAGCCTGGCGCACCGGCGAGGCGTACCCCGCCAACCCGGCTTCACCGTGGTCGAGATCCTGGTCGCCCTGGTGATCACCATCGCCGGCCTGCTCGGCATCGCCGCCCTGCAGACCCAGCTCCACGTCTCCGAGCTGGAGTCGCTGCAGCGGGCCCAGGCGCTGACCCTGCTCACCGACATCACCGACCGGCTCAACGCCAACCGCGCCACCGCCTCGTGCTTCGCCATCACCACCGACGACACCACCGGCACCCCCTACCTGGGCACGCTCGGCGCCGGTCACCTCAGCACCCCCACCTGCGCGGTCAGCAACAGCGCCAACAACGCCCAGGCGGTGGCCACCCTCAACGCCGTCGACGCCCTGCTGCGGGGCGCCGCGGCGACCAGCGCCGCCGACGCCGAGATCGGCGCGATGATCGGCGCGCGGGCCTGCATCAGCTACGACCCTGCCACCGTGGTGAGCGGCCAGGCCGGCACCGGCCTCTATACCATCACCGTCAGCTGGCAGGGGATGAGCGACACCTTCGCCCCAGCCGTCAGTTGCGCCAACGGCCTCTACGGCGCCGAGACCAAGCGGCGCGCGGTCTCCACTACCGTGCGCCTCGCCACCCTGTGAACGGATCGATGAACGGACACCCCCGCCATCCCGCCGGCTTCACCCTCACCGAGATCCTGGTCGCCCTGGCCATCGGTTCACTGGTGCTGCTCGGCATCACTTCGCTATTCGTCAACTCCAGCGACTCCAACCGCAAGCTGAGCCTCGCCGGCGAGCTGATCGAGAACGGCCGCTTCGCCCTCGACCTGCTGTTCGACGACGTCCGCCACGCCGGCTTCTATGGCCCGCTCTCCAACGCCCTGCCGACCCCGGGAAGCCTGCCCGACCCCTGCGACGCCTCCGCGCCGGCGCCATCCAGAACGCACTCTCCCTCTACATCCAGGGCTACCGCGCGCCGAACCTGAGCAGCCGCCCCGATCTCACCAGCACCAGCTGCGCCTCCACCCTGCTCCCCCCAAGCAACCTGAAGCCGGGCTCCGACATCCTGGTGGTGCGCCGCGTCGACACCGGTGGCCTCAATCCGCGGACCTTCGGCTTCGACGTGCAGAACGAGATCAACACCAACGGCCCCAGTTACGCCGAGATCAACGGCTGGGCCAAACGCCACCTGCGCACCGACGCCTTTGCGGTGGACGACACCGGCAGCTACCACGCGGTCAACCCGGTCGCCGGACTCGTCTACATGCAGCTCTTGCCGAGCGGTGCCTTCACCGTGCGCACCGCCACCCAGGACGTGGAGATGGCCACCTTCACCAACCTCATGGTCACCACCCCGGCCTCCGTCGACCCGTCGACCCAGACGTGGACCCAGGTGGACAACAACACTTCCCCGGGCAGCAGTGACCCGGGCGAGAGCCGCCGGGTGATCATCAACATCTACTTCATCGCCCCGTGCAGCCAGGGCAGCGGCGTCAACGACATCTGCGTCGACGGCGACGACGACATCCCGACCCTCAAGCGGCTCTTCCTCACCCGCAGCACCTCGATCGCCGAAGGCGCCGATCCGCTCCCTACCTTCGAGCTGGAGCGGCTCGCCGAGGGGGTGGAGTACATGAAGGTGGAGTACGGGCTCGACACCGTCCCCCCCGGTCCCACCCCCCACTCGCTGACCGGATTCATCGGCGACGGGGTGCCCGACCGCTACCTGCCCAACGCCTCCAGCGCCGCGCTGCCGACCCTCACCCAGTGGCAGGACGTGGTCGCCGCGCGCCTCTACCTGCTGGTCCGCTCGGCGGCGCAGATCGTCGACCACACCGACAGCACCACCTTCACCCTCGGCACCTACAGCGCCGACAACGACACCGTCGTCCCCCGGGCCGACCAGGATGGCGACCCCTCCAACGACCACTACAAGCGCCAGCTGTTCACCTCGGAGGTGCGTCTCAACAACGTGGCGGGACGGCGCGAGCGACCGGCGGGGACCGAGTGACATGAACCACCACCAGCGTGCGCGAAACGACCACATTCCCGCCCGGCAAGCCGCGCAGCGCGGCGCCGTGCTGATCTTCAGCCTGATCCTGCTGCTGATGATGACCACCTTCGTCGTCTCCTCGGTCAACATCTCCAACCTCGGGCTGATCGTGGTCAAGAACGCCCAGGTCGAACAGCAGTTGGAGGCGGCCGCCCAGCAGAACATCGAAGAGGCGATCAGCCTCCCCGGCACCTTCAATTCGCCCAGCGACCCGGCCCAGGTCACCGTCGACGGCTATCTGGTCGATCGCGCCCGGCCACGCTGTCTGCTCCGACAGACCGCCGCCGGCTACAGCGCCACCATCGAACTCGCCCCCGAAGACAACCTGTGGGAGATCGTGGTCGCCGCCGAGGATCCGGCCAGCGGCGCCACCGTCGCCCTCCACCAGGGGGTGAAGATCCGCCAACTGCAAGGCCATTGCGATTGACCGCACCCGCGCCGCCCGGCGAACCCACCCCGGCGAGGCGCAGTAGACCGAATACGCAGGAGAGCCCCATGAAACCGAACCGCCTCACCCGTCGCCTGCTGCTCGCCGCCACCCTGCTGCTCGCCGTCCTGCCGGCGATGGCCGCCTTCGACCCGGTCAACGACGACACCGACATCTTCCTGGCCAATCCGAACCTCGCCTCCGACCGGCCCAACATCCTGATCCTGCTCGACAACACCGCCAACTGGAGCCGCAACGTCGCCGGCCAGAAGATCTTCGTCAACGAGAAGTCGGCGCTGATCGACGTCATCGCCGGCCTCACCGACCAGTTCAACCTCGGCGTCATGATGTACCCCGAGACCGGCGCGGGGAATGACAACATCGACGGCGGCTACGTGCGCTTCGCCGTGCGCCAGATGAACACCGTCAACAAAAACGTCCTCTCCTCGGTGGTCGACGGCTTCGACATCCTCGGCGACAAGGGCAACAACAACACCGTCGCCCTGATGATGATGGAGGCCTACCTCTACTACGCCGGCAAGCCCTCCCACGCCAGCTACGGCAAGGAGAAGACCGACTTCGCGGACAACCCGAACAATCCCGCCTCCTCCAGTAGCCTCGGCGGCTACGCCCTGGAGTCGAGCCCCACCAGCGCCTCGCTGTTCAACTCGCCGATCGTCAACGCCTGCCAGAAGAACTTCGTCATCATCATCAGCAACGGCCAGGCCAACGAAAACGCCGCCTCCCTCGCCGATTCGGAGAGCATGCTCGGCACCCTCACCGGCACCTCCCCGCCCAACCTCATCGCCATCGACCCCAACGGCCAGCAGGGCAACTGGGCCGACGAGTGGGCCCGCTACATGGCCCAGAACGACGTCAACGACGCGGTCAACGGCGAGCAGAACGTCTACACCTACGTGGTCGAGGTGGACCCGGTCACCACCGGCCAGGGTCCCGACATGACCGAGCTAATGAAGAGCACCGCCGCCAACGGCGACGGCAAGTACTTCGCCGTGACCAGCCAGAACGGCGGCCAGTCCATCGTCACCGCGCTGAACCAGATCTTCCAGGAGATCCAGGCGGTCAACAGCGTCTTCGCCGCCACCACCCTGCCGGTCTCGGTCAACGTCCGCGGCACCAACCTCAACCAGGTCTACATCGGCGTATTCCGCCCCGACGCCACCAAATCCCCGCGCTGGTACGGCAACCTCAAGTGCTACAAGCTCGACTACCAGAACGACGAGCTGCTGATGGTCGACGCCAACGGGCAGCCGGCGCAAAACGAGTTCAGCGGCTTCGTCAACCCCGGCTCGCCCAGCTTCTGGACCACCTCGTCGAGCTTCTGGGATTTTCGCACCGCCGAGGAGAACGGCCCCGGTGGCGCCTCCGACCTGCCCGACGGCGATCTGGTGGAAAAGGGCGGCGTCGCCCAGATGCTGCGGCTCGACTTCGCCGCCAGCCACACCGCGCGCAAGCTCTACACCTGCACCGACTACAACACCACCACCGGCAACACCGCCGACCCCTGCGACAGCGGCGACCCGCTCTCCGACTACCTCTTCACCACCGACAACGGCGACATCGACGCCCTCTCCCTCGGCCTCGGCAGCAAGGAGGTATCGATCCTCAGCGCCGAAGAGACGCAGCCGATCACCCGGCTCTCCGATCTCAACCCGGTGGAGTCGCTGACCACCGCCGGCAGCGGCGTGGCCGTCACCGAGCTGCTCACGGCGCTCACCGACAGCAGCAGCGTGCTCACCCTCAACGCCACCGCGACCCTCGACCTGACCGCCCTCGACAACCACTGGAGCAGTCAGGCGGTAACCCTCGACTACGTCGGCAACGACAAGCGCCACGGTATCGCCACCGCCGTCGCCGGCACCCTGGGCGTCGTCAACGGCCAGTCGGTGACCATCAGCGGCGCCAGCGACGCCGACTTCAACAGCACCTTCGTGGTCTACAACGCCACCGACACCAGCTTCGAATTCAGCACCTCCGCCGGCCACAACCTGGCCCATGGCGACGGCGGCACGGCGATTACCAGCAGCGCCTCGGTCACCGCCACCACCGACGGCGACCACGGCTTCAGCGACGGCCAGAGCGTCACCATCGCCGGCGTCACCCCCAGCGCCTTCAACGGCAACTGGACGATCACCGCCGCCAGCGGCAACCACTTCCGCTTCAACACCGTCTCCGCCCTCGGCCAGGCCGACGTCACCAGCGCCACGGTGCGCGGCGGCACCGCCACCGCCACCGCCACCCTGCCCGGCGGCCACGGCCTCAGCGGCACCACCGTCACCATCACCGGCGCCACCCCGAGCGACTACAACGGCACCAAGACCGTTACCTGGATCGACGCCAACCACTTCACCTACAGCGTGCCCGCCGGCCTCGCCGCCGCCACCGGCACCATCAGCGCCGCCACCGGCACCCCGTGGGCGCGGGCGCTGGCCCCCGGCCACGGCCTGGCGACCGGCAACCTGGCGACCATCACCGGCGCCAACCCCACCGAATACAACGGCACCTTCGAGGTCCGCTTGGTCATCGGCGACTACTTCTGGTACAACGCCGGCAGCGCGCTGAGCGACAACACCTCCGGCACGGTGAAGGTGGCCGGCGGCACCTCCAACACCGCCACCGCCACCCTCCCCGGCCACGGCTTCGGCAGCCCCGGCGACGTGGTCAGCGTGGAGATCGCCGGCGCCACCCCGAGCGACTACAACGGCACCCACGACGTCACCATCGTCGACGCCGACAGCTTCCAGTACACCCTGGCCACCGCCCCGGTGGCCGCCTCCGGCGAGCTCACCGCCCGCCTCACCACCCCCACCGCGGTGGCCTACCTGCCGGCCCACGGCTACACCAGCGGCGAGACGGTGGAGATCCGTGGCGCCGACCCCGACGGTTTTAACGGTAGTTACACCGTTACCACGATCGACGCCGACCACTTCACCTACCCGCTCACCGCCACCCTCAACGCGGTCTCCGGCGGCAGCCCGACCGCGGTGCAGCCCGGCACCACCGCCCGCGCCCGGGCAGTCAACCACGGCTTCGCCAACGGCGACTCGGTGACCATCAGCAACGCCACTCCGAGCGGTTTCAACGGCACCCACTCGGTCACCCGGGTGGACAGCGACAACTTCACCTACAGCCTGGGTGCGGCCGCCGGCATCGCCGCCGGCACGAACAGTCAGCCGATCGTCGCCGAACTCTCCGGCGGCGGCGGCGGTAGCGCCGCGGAGGTGGCCTCACTGGTCAACTGGGTACGCAGCGAGGACAACGCCGAGGACGAGAACGGCAACGGCAGCGCCACCGACGTGCGCGCCTCGGTCCACGGCGACGTGCTCCACGCCCGCCCCGCGGTGGTCAACTACAACCGTTTCGAAGACGACAACGACGTCTACGTCTTCTTATGGCGCCAACGACGGCATCTTCCACGCGGTCAAGGGGGGCTTCGACAGCCAGATCGGCGACCCCCTGCCGGGCCACGAGGTGTGGGGCTTCATCCCCGAGGAGTTCTTCGACCGCCTGCAGCGGCTGCGCGACGACGAGCCGCTGATCAGCTCCACCAGCAAGAAGCCCTACTTCGCCGACGGCTCCATCGGCATCTATGTCTACGATGCCAACAACGACGGCAAGCTGGTCGCCGCCGACGGCGACAAGGTCTACCTCTATATCTCGATGCGCCGCGGCGGGCGCTTCATCTACGCCCTCGACGCCAGCGACCCGGAGGAGCCGAAGATCCTCTGGAAGCGCAGCAACCGGGACACCGGCCTCGGCGAACTGGGCCAGACCTGGTCGGTGCCCAAGGTGGTCACCAACCTGCGCTACCCCGACCCGGCCAATCCCACCCCGGTACTCTTCTTCGGCGGCGGCTACGACCCACTCGTGGAGGACCGCCCCCCCGCCGACGCCAGCGACACCGGACGCTCCATGGGGCGCGCCATCTTCGCCCTCAACGCCCTCACCGGCGACCTGATCTGGTCGGCCGACCACAGCACGGTCAACGGCATGGACTACGCCATCCCCAGCGACGTCACCGTGATCCGCAGCCGCGACAACAGCGCCTACACCGACCGTCTCTACGTGGGCGACACCGGCGGCAACGTCTGGCGCGTCGACGTCGGCAACGCCGACCCCGCCAACTGGGCGGTGAGCCTGCTCGCCACCGTCCGCGGCGACGCCCCCGGCGGACTGCGCAAGTTCCTCTATCCGCCGGACGTGGTCTACGACGAACACGGCTTCGATGCGGTGCTGATCGGCAGCGGCGACCGCGAACACCCGTTCGACACCAGCGTGGTCAACCGGATGTACATGTTCAAGGACACCGCCATCACCGAGACCGCCTTCGACAACGGCGAGCGCATCCAGTCGGTGATTCTCGAGAGCGACCTGATCGACGCCACCAACAACTGCATCCAGGAGTGCTCCAGTGACACCCAGACCGCGGCGGTGAACGACCTGGCGAGCCACGCCGGGTGGTACGTCACCCTGGGCGAGGGAGAGAAGGTAGTGAGCAACGCGGTCACCCTCAACCGGGTCACCTTCTTCAACACCAACCAACCGGGCGCCGCGGTGGCCGACTCCGGCCTCTGCGTCAGCGACCTCGGCATCGCCCGCCAGTACCAGGTCTACTACGACGACGCCACCTCGGTGCGCGGAGAGAGCGCCACCACCCGTGCGGAGATCCACCCCGGCGGCGGCTACCTCCCCTCGCCGGTGCCGGTGGTGGTGCAGATCGACGGCGAGATCCACGAAGCGGTGATCTCCGGCGTGCGCGTCGACGAACCGCCGGGCACCTCGCTGAACCGCCGCCTGCGCCGCTTCTGGTACAAGGAGATGCCGTAGTCGCGCCCCCCGGGGGCCCTGCAAGGCGGGCGCCGTGTCAAACAGATCTGCCACCGATGCGGACATCCTTCGGAGCAGCCGGGTGTGCCGACGATAGGCGGCACACCGGTCGGAGAGGGCAGTGCGCCTCGTACCTTGACACACCCTTCGGTCGCCGCGCCTTCTCCGCCCCCCTCCACTCTCCCGGTCCCTCCAGCTAAGGAATATCCTTATCTATCAAGAGAAAAAACCCCATCGCCCCCAAGCCAAATTCTCGCTACCGTCTCCTACCGTCCAAGCAGCCCGTCCGCTCATCGGAGATTCTCTCCCTGCCCATCAATCCTGCATTAAAGTAGGCAGCAGGAGAACCGATTGACCCGAATCCCAACCATGAACCGAATCGCCCGCGGCTTCACCCTCATCGAACTGGTGGTCACCCTGGCCCTGGTGGCAATGATCGCCGCCTTCGGCGTGCCGATGTTCGAGCGGCTGATCGTCAACAACCGGCTCACCGCCCAGGCCAACGACTTCCTCTCCACCCTGCTCTTCGCCCGCACCGAGGCGGTCAAGCGCGGCGTGACCATCACCGTGTGCAAGAGCGGTGACGGCGCCAGTTGCACCACCAACGGCGGCTGGGATCAGGGCTGGATCGCCTTCACCGACAGCAACGGGCTCGCCAACGCGGTGGTGGACAGCAACGAAACCATCGTGCGCACCGGTAACGCGCTGCCCACGGTCTACTCCCTGACCGGCACCACCAACGTCCAGAACTCCATCTCCTACCTCCCCACCGGTCGCACCCAGACCGTCGGCGGGAACACCCAGAACGGCACCCTCACCCTCAGCCACAATCTGCTCTCCAACTTCCAGCGGCAGATTACCCTCAGCCGCACCGGCCGCGCCGAGGTACGCAGCCAATGAGCCGCCGCCCCGCCAACCGCTCCCGCGGTTTCACCCTGCTCGAGGTGCTGGTGGCACTGCTGGTCCTCTCGGTGGGACTGCTCGGTTTGGCCAACCTGCAGATCCTCGGCCTGCGCTCCACCCAAGGGGCGTTCCTGCGCTCCCAGGCGACCCTGCTCGCCGAGGAGCTGGCGGAGAAGATGCGGGCCACAGTCAACGACAGCACCGCCTTCGTCGATGCCAACAGCAACGGCGACAACGACACCGACGATGCCTACTCGGTCGCCAGCCCCTACGCCAATGCCACCAGCGGCAACGCCGACAGCTGGAACGTCAACTGCGCCGTCCCCCCCGCGCCCTTCTGCAGCGACCGCGTCGGTCTTCCCGCCGGCACCTGCACCCCGGTGCAGATGGCGCAGTTCGATTTCTACATCCTGAGCTGCGGCTTCGGCGGCAACGGCGGAGTCAGCGCGATCCCCAACGGTCGCGCCTACGTCTCGTGCAACGACGCCGACGCCGCCGCCATTCCGGCCAACCCGGCGGCCAACCTGTGCAACATCGATCCCCCGGCACCCGGGCAAGCGGACGGCATCTGCACCGACGGCTCCAACCAGACCATCATCATCTGCTGGAGCGAAATCGACCCCACCACCGGCCGCAACAGCACGGCCGCCGTACAGTACACGGTCGTCCCATGAGTCGTTCCATCAGCAGCCGCCACACCCTCGCCCGATCCGGCTTCGGCCTGGTGGAGCTGCTGGTCGCCCTGGCGGTCAGCGCACTGCTCATCGCCGGCGTGCTGGAGATCTTCCTCGGCACGCGCCAGTCCTACCGCCTGGTCTCCGCCCAGTCCCAGGTCCAGGAGAGCGGTCGCTTCGCCGCCGCCTTCCTAAACCGCGACCTGCGCGTCACCGGCTACCCGTTCAACGATCCGTACCTGGCGCCACAGGCCATCTACACCGTCGGCGCACTGACCGCCGACGGCGGCGGCAACGCCAGCGACACGGTGACGGTGATGTACCAGACCAACCCGCTGGGCCCCGCGACCACCCTCATCCCGACCACCGACTGCCTGGGCAACAGCACCGATTACAACGGTGACGGCAATGCCGACTATCCGCCGTCCGGCTACATTCCCCCAGGCGGGGGGGTCTACGCCGGCAACCCCTTCTACGCCAAGAACCGCTACCTGGTGCTGCCCAGCGGCAATCTGGCCTGCATCCCCTACGACGTCTCCGACAACCCCCAATTCGAAGGGAGCTGCACCCTCTCCGCGCTCACCGCGAATCCGATCACCGTCGCCGACTGCGAAGAGCACATCCTGGTCGGCGGCATCGACAACATGCAGATCCTCTACGGCGTCGATACCGATATCGATCTCACCGCCCTGCGTCCCAGCACCGCGCCCTTCGACGGCGTCGCCGACCTCTACCAGAATGCCACCGCAGTGACTACCGCGGGCGACTGGTCGAAGGTGGTCAGCCTGCGCATCGAGCTGCTGGTCAATTCCGGCGACAGCGACGGCCTCGACACCAACGACACCACCACCACCTACACCCTGCTCGACGCCCCGGCGATCGGCCCGTTCAACGACCGGCTGAGCCGCAGCATCTTCTCCACCACCGTGATCCTGCGTAATCGCTCCCCCATCGCGAGGTAACGCACATGCTTCACTGTGACACACCGACCACCGGCATTCCGCGCCGCCCGCCGCCCCCTTGGAAACCCTCGCGCGGGGAACGCGGCGCGGCACTGATCATCTCCCTGATCATCCTGCTGGTGCTCACCGTCATGGGCGTGAGCGGCATCCGCAACGCCACCCTCGGGGAGAGCATGGCCTTCAACGCCCAGGCGAAGTCGATCACCTTCCAGGCCTCCGAGACCGCCCTCGACGGGGCGATCGTCAACCAGAACGCGCTCCTCGGCCAAGCCCTCGGCAACGGCGTGATCGGCACCAACGCCACCGCCGACTACTCCGCCCTGGTCACCCCGCCGGGACAGGCGCAGACGGTCACCGCCGGTGTCGTCGCCACCTACACCGGACGGTCCATCGGCTTTGGCTTCGACTACGGCACGCCGATGAACAATTTCACCGTCCGCGGGACGGCCAACCTGGCGTCGGCCTCCGCTCAATCGATCCACCTGCTGGGCGTCCAGCGGCAGGCCGCAGGAACCAATTGAATCAACGCGGGGCCCCAGCGCCCCGGACGAGGTGTGTCATGGACCAACTGAAGAAACTCTCCCTCGCCATCTGCGCCGCACTGCTCGCCATGCCTCCGGCCCTGCAGGCGGAAGACTCCGAGATCTTCTTTGGCGGCGCCACCTCCGGCGAGGAGGTGATCCGCCCCAACGTGCTGTTCATCATGGACACCTCGGGGAGCATGGGCACCACCGTCAGCGGCACCGGCAAGAGCCGCATGGAGAACATGAAGGAGGCGCTGCACACCATCCTCGACTCCACCAGCAGCATCAACGTCGGTCTGATGCGCTTCCACAGCCGCGACGGCAGCAACACCGACGGCGGTCCGATCCTCTTCCCGGTGGCCAACATAGACGGCGACGCCTGCGACTACGAGGAGTGCACCGAAAACGGCACCGGCGGCGAGGTACTCTCGCAGATCAACGCCTCCGCGGACGACGCCGAGCAGTTCACCGCCGACAACGCGGTGAGCCTCGACAGCGGCCACCTGGAGCTGATCGACGACCCCAGCCTGGCAACCGGCGAGGAGACCATCGAGCGCTACGTGCTGGAGGAGACCGACGACGCCGAGGCCGACCCCAACCGCATCTACAGCATCGACGACGACGACCTGGACGTCGGCAACTACACGGTACTGTTCCGCTTCCCCAACGTCGACATCCCGGCCGATGCCCCGATCAGCGCCGCCGAGATCGAATTGTCCACCTACGGCAGCCACAGCGGCAGCGCCCCCAACGCCAACATCCGCGTCGAGCTGCCCAGCGACGGCAATGCCGATCCGTTCTACAGCAACGAGTACATCTCCAGCCGCACCTGGTGGAGCACCAGCGTGTTGTGGGATCCGATTCCGGTGCTCGCCGCGGGCATCCGGGTACAGACCCCCGACCTCTCCACCCTGGTGGAGGAGGCGGTGAAGTCCTCCAACCACTGGAGCGCCGGCAACGCCCTGGCCTTCCATTTTTCCGACAACAACAACGGCTACCAGGAGATGGCGAGCTACCGGGTCTCCACCGCGTCCATGTGGGACGACCCCGCCGTCTGCCCGCTGCTGCGCGTCACCTATGGCGCCGGCAGCGGCCTCGCCGACACCCGCCAGCAGGTCGGCCTGCGCTTCACCGACGTCGGCGTCCCCCAGGGCGCCAAGGTTACCGGCGCGCACCTCGAATTCACCGCCTCCTCCAGCACCAGCGGCGCCTACAACCTGACCGTCCGGGGCGAGGCCAGCGACGACGCCCAGACCTATACCGACACCGCCAACGACATCGGCGCGCGCACCGGCACCGGCGCCACGGTGAGCTGGAACAACGTCGAGGAGTGGACCGCCGGCAACAGCTACCAGAGCCCCGACCTCAGCACCATCGTCCAGGAGATCGTCAACCGCTCCACCTGGTGCGGCGGCAACGCCATGGCCTTCACCGTCAGCGGCCTCGACAACCTCAACCGACGCATCGCCCACTCCTTCGACGGCGCCCCAGAGCTGGCACCGATCCTGCGCGTCACCTACGACCAGCCCGACGGCGGCTACGCCCCCGGCGAGGGCTGTATCAAGCAGACCCTGGTGAGCCAGATCACCACCGGCAACGACGACGCCGAGGAGAACGTCTCCAGCGGCTCGGTAGGCCTCGGCAGTAGCGACCTGGAGCTGGTCCACGACGGCTCCACCGAACAGGTGGTCGGCCTGCTCTTCCAGGCCCTGCCCATCCCCCAGGGAGCCTCGATTCTGGAATCCGACGTGACCTTCGAGATCGACGAGCAGAAGAGCGGCAACCTGAGCCTGCTCATCTCCGCCGAGAACAGCGACAGCGCCAACGCCTTCAGCACCTCGAGCCACGACCTGAGCAACCGTACACGCACCAGCGCCAACGTCACCTGGACCAACCCCGACGCCGCCGCGGTGAACGCCACCATCACCACCCCCGACCTCTCCGCGGTGATCGGCGAGGTGATCGCCCGCCCCGGCTGGAACACCGGCAACAATCTGGCGCTGCTCATCGAGCAGGGATCCGGCACCGACACCCGCACCGTCGAGTCGTTCAACGGCGAGGCCGGCGCTGCCGCCAAGCTGCGGGTGCGCTACCAGTGGAACATGGGCGACCAGACCGGGCCCGCCTACACAGTGAAGCAGGCGCTCAAGCGTCAGGTCGACGACTTCGTCGCCAACGGCAACACGCCGATCGTCGAGACCCTCTACGAGGCGGCCCGCTACTTCCGCGGCGAGGATGTCTACTTCGGCAAGACCCGCGGCTTCGGCCCCACCATCGACTCCGGCGAGAGCGGCTCCTCGGCCGAGCACAGCCGCCTCAGCCACCCCGCCTCCTACACCGGCGGCAGCGGCGTGGTGCGCCCCGCCGGCTGCACCACCGACAACCCCAGCAGCAGCGACTGCCGCACCGAGTTCATCGACGGCACCCCCACCTACAAGAGCCCCATCAGCAAGAGCTGCCAGGCCAACTACATCGTCCTGCTCTCCGACGGCGAACCCAACGCGATGGACGAGGCGACCGTCATCGAGTCGACCCTAGGCCACGCGTGTAGCGGCAGCAGCGGCGCCAAGTGCGGCGTCGACCTCGCCGGCTTCCTGTACAACCAGGACCAGCGCGACGACCTCCAGGACACCCAACGGGTCCGCACCTATACCATCGGCTTCAACATCTCCGGCGCCACCTTCCTGCAGGACCTCGCCACCGCCGGCGGCGGCACCGGCGCGGGCACCGATGACAGCGGCTTCTACGAGGCGCAGAATGCCGAGGACCTGGCCGCCGTCTTCCACGAGATCTTCGGTCAGATCCTGGAGAAGAACACCACCTACACCGCTCCGGCGGTGTCGGTGAACTCCTTCAACCGCCTGACCCACCGCGACGAACTCTACTTCGCGCTGTTCCGCCCGTCGGGCGACGCCAAGTGGGTCGGCAACATCAAGCGCTACAAACTGGGCGGCACCAGCGACGACCCGCAAATCGTCGACGTCTCCAACCAGAACGCCATCGACAGCAATACCGGCTTCTTCCGGGCCGGCGCCACCAGCTGGTGGAGCCAGTCGCCGGACGGCGACAACGTCGGCCGCGGCGGCGCCGCCGAGCAGTTGGGCACCAACCGCCACATCTACACCTACACCAGCGCCGCGGCACCCAGCAACGTCAACCTCACCACCTATCCCCTCAGCGAGAACAACGCCGCCATCACCAAGACCCTGCTCGACATCGCCGACCAGGACGACGCCTACCGCACCAACCTGCTCAAGTGGGCCCGCGGCCTCGACGTCCTCGACATCGACGGCGACCAGAACACAACCGAATCGCGGCAACAGATGGGTGACCCGCTGCACAGCAAGCCACGCCTGATCACCTATGGCGGCACCGAAGCAAACCCCGACATCACCCTCTACGTCACCACCAACGAGGGCTACCTCCACGCCATCAACGTCGAGACCGGCCAGGAGCTCTTCTCCTTCGTGCCCAAGGAGCTGCTCGCCAACCTCGACACCTTCTACACCAACCCCGGCGGCGACCACATCTACGGCCTCGACGGCCCGGTCTCCACCTGGTACCTCGACGCCAACCACAATGGGCGCATCGTCGATGACGCCGACAATGTCGAGAGCGGCGATCACGTCTACCTCTATTTCGGTATGCGCCGCGGAGGGCGCAACTACTACGCTCTCGACGTCAGCAACCGCGCCGCACCGCTCCTCAAGTGGATGATCCAGGGCGGCAGCGGCGACTTCACCGAACTGGGCCAGAGCTGGTCGCAGCCGAAGATCGGCGAGGTCATGCTCAACGGCGTGACCAAACAGGTGCTGATCTTCGGTGGCGGCTACGATACCAACCAGGACAGCAACACCCTGCCCGAGGACGATGCCATCGGCCGCGCCGTCTACATGGTCGATGCCGAGACCGGACAACGCCTGTGGTGGGCCGGCCCCAGCGGCAGCGGCGCCGATCTCGAGCTGAGCGAACTGACTAGCGCCGTGCCCAGCGACATCACCGCCGTCGATCTCGATCTCGACGGCTACCTCGATCGTCTCTATTTCGGCGACATGCGCGCACGCATCTGGCGCGTCGACTTCGACAACACCGGCAATACCGGTGCGGGCAACCTCGCCACCGGCGGCGTATTCGCCTCCCTCGGCGGCTCCACCGCCGCCGACAACCGCCGCTTCTACTACCCGGTCAACGCCGCGCCGATCAACGATGCCGGCCACTACTTCATCTCCCTGGCCATCGGCTCCGGCTACCGCTCCCACCCCCTCGACCAAGCGATCCACGACCGCTTCTACATGGTTCGCGACGAGCAGATTGGAAAAGGGCCCAAGACCTGGCTCGGCTACACCCCGATCACCGAGGCCGACCTCTACGACGCCACCGACGACGTCATCACCAACGGCACCACGGCACAACGTGAAGCGGCGATCAACAGTCTCGACGCCGCCGCCGGCTGGAAGATCGAGCTGCGCAAGAGCAACGGCACCTACGAGGGAGAGAAGGTGGTCTCCGCCTCCACCACCTTCGCCGACGTCATCCTGTTCAACACCTTCAAGCCCACCCGCGACGTGACCGACAGCTGTCTCGCCGACGTCGGCACCGCCACCTCCTATGCGGTCAGCGCAATCAGCGGCTCCGCCTACTTCAACCGCGACGACGACCCGAACACCCTGGAGCGCGCCAAGATACTTGACTACCCCGGACTTCCCCCGGAGCCGGTGCCGGTGCTCACCGAGAACGGCGTGGTCATCGTCATCGGCCCCAAGACACCGAAAGACCTCAATTTCGCCCCCCCCACTGCCCAAAAACTCTTCTGGCGCGAGATCCAGTAACCCCAACGAGGAGAGAACCGATGCCCCCCCACCGCCCGCAGCGCCGACCGACCCGCCACCGGCACCTCGCCGGCTTCACCCTGATCGAGCTGATGATCGCGGTGATGGTCGTCGGCATCCTCGGCGCCATCGCCTACCCCGCCTATCTCGACAGCGCGCGCAAGAGCCGCCGCGCCGACGCAAAGACAGCGCTGACCAGCGTGGCCAACGCCCTGGAGCGCTTCCGCGCCAACAACAACGGCAGCTATACCGGTGCCACCATCGTCGCCGTCTACGGCCAGGCCAACAGCACCCAGGGCTACTACACCCTCTCCTTCGCCGACTCCGACGGTGACAACAGTACCGCCGACGAACCCAACACCGATCGATACCTCCTGGCGGCCACCGCCACCGGCACTCAGGCCGAAGACACCGACTGCGAGACGCTGCTGCTGGGGCAGGACGGCGCGCAGTCGGCGCTGGACGCCAACGGCAATCCCGTCTCCGCCAACGTCCGCTGTTGGTAGCCGGCCCACGCATCCTAAAGGAGCCCCCCGCCATGAAGCGTCCCTCTCTTCCCCTCCGGACCCTCGCAGGCCTCCTGGTGGGCCTCCTCTCGGTCGGCGCCAGCGCCGATTTGGACCCCCGCCTGCGCGGCTGCTACGACACCTTCCTCCAGTGCATCGACGCAATCCCCGAACAGGGCAGCGACGGACGCTACCCGGTCGCCCGGGAAAAACGCTGCGAGCTCGCCTACCGGAACTGCAAGATCCAGCTCGGCTTCCCCGCCGACGCCGGTCTGCCACGACCGCAGAACGACACCCGACTGCCCGACTACGACTGACCGGCGGCAAACCGGCGACCGGCGGCCGCGCGCAGTCGCCACCCCAAACTACACTTCGGAACAGGGATGGAACCCGATAGACCGCAGGAGCAGCCGTCGTGGCCAGGGAAGGCCGCCTCTCCTTTTTCAGGTCAAAGGTGAAGGGCAATAGGTCAAAGGGAGGATCGGTCGTGCCAATCCCCCTCTTCACTCCCCCTCCCGGCCGATGAGACGTTGATGAACGGGTGAAGTCGACCGAGATCCCTTTGAGCTATTGCCTTTGACCCGAAAAAAAACCCGAAGGATCGCTCCCCCGGGCCCTTCAGCTTCCGAACACGATAGCTCAGCCGTTCAGACCCAGCACATCCTGCATGTCGTAGAGGCCGCTCTCCCGCCCCATGATCCAGGCGGCGGCCCGCGCCGCGCCCTTGGCGAAGGTCATCCGCGAACTGGCCTTGTGGGTGATCTCCACCCGCTCGCCGAGCCCGGCGAACATCACCGTATGCTCACCGACGATGTCACCGGCGCGGATCGTCTCGAAGCCGATGGTGGCCCGCTCCCGCTCCCCGGTCTGCCCCTCGCGACCGTAGACCGCGCACGCCTTGAGATCCCGCCCGAGGGCCTCGGCCACCACCTCGCCCATGCGCAGGGCGGTCCCCGACGGGGCGTCCAGCTTGTGACGGTGGTGGGCCTCGATGATCTCGATGTCCACCTCATCACCGAGCACCCGGGCGGCCATGTCGAGCAGTTTCAGACAGAGGTTGACGCCGACGCTCATGTTGGGAGCGAAGACGATGCCGATCTCCCCCGCCGCATCCGTCAACAGCGCCTTCTGCTCGTCGTTGAAGCCGGTGGTGCCGATCACCATGCGTTTGCCGTGGGCGCGGCAGACCGCCAGATGGGCGAGGGTCGCCGCCGGTCCGGTGAAGTCGATCACCACGTCGAAGTCGTCCACCACGGTCGCCAGGTCGTCGACCAGCGCCACGCCGAGGACGCCGACCCCGGCCAGCTCGCCCACGTCGCTCCCCAGCAGCGAGGAACCGGCCCGCTCGGTGGCCGCGCTCACCGCCATCCCCTCAACGGCGCTCACCGCCTCCACCAGCACCCGCCCCATGCGCCCACCGGCGCCCACGATCGCAACTCGCGTCATCAGTTACAGCCTCATCGAAAATGGATTTCACGCAGAGCGCGCAGAGTAGCGCAGAGGGCGCGGAGATGAAAACTTCGATCCCCGCCCCCGCCTCC
>NZ_BAAHXB010000023.1:0-57814 GCF_054657215.1 Endothiovibrio diazotrophicus | reverse complement strand
ATGGAACTCAGCCGGAACAAGCTGGCCCTCGCCATCGGCGTCCCCGCCCGCCGCGGTGCGAGCCGCTTGCGAAGATCTCACTCAACCCGCAACTGACCACCCCGGAGCAGATCGCCAGCGCTTGGAGTGCGAGCACGACCTGTTGAGCGGAAGGGCGACCATGACAGTGGAATTGGTACAGCGATTCACCCGCAATGACACCGGACGGGATTTTGTCGTCGGCGATCTCCACGGCGAGTTTTCCCGCTTGGAGGAGCGGCTGGGGGAGCTGGCATTCGACACCGGGCGGGACCGGCTTTTTTCGGTAGGCGATCTGGTCAACCGTGGTCCTTACTCGGAACGGGTAGTAGAGTGGTTAGACCGCCCCTGGTTCCATCCGGTGATGGGCAATCACGAAGAGATGCTGCTGGTCTCCCATCTCAAGGGGATCGATCGGAATGGCGGCAGCGAAATGGAGGCCTATCGCTGGTGGATCGACGGCTCCCTCGAACTGCGCGAGGCGTGCGCATCGCGGATGGCCAAGCTGCCGGTGGCGATCGAGGTGGAGACCGCCGAGGGGCCCGTCGGCGTCATTCACGCGGCGGTGGCCGATGGCCTGGATTGGGAGGGCTTCCTGCAGCGGGTAGCGGCTGGCGATGAGCGGACCTGTCGTGAGGCCTTATGGGGCTTTTCCTCCTGTCTCCCCGTCGCCGGCCTGCGTTGGCTGTTTTGCGGTCACGCCATCGTCCCCGCACCGACCCGGATCGGCAATCTTCGGTTCATCGACACCGGCGCGTACGAAGGGGGGCCGCTCACCGTGGCATCCATCGTCTGACTGGTATAATCCCCCACCTTTCGAACCCAGACCGCCCCGGGAGTCCCCATGCAGCCCCTCCACAACGACCGTTTCCTCCGTGCCCTGCTCCGCCAGCCCGTCGACGCCACCCCGGTGTGGATCATGCGTCAGGCGGGGCGCTATCTGCCGGAGTACCGGGCGACCCGGGAGAAGGCGGGGAGCTTCATGAACCTCTGCCAGAACCCGGAGCTGGCCTGCGAGGTGACCCTCCAGCCGCTGGAGCGCTTCGGCCTCGATGCGGCGATCCTCTTCTCCGACATCCTCACCATCCCCGACGCCATGGGGCTCGGCCTCTCCTTCGCCGAGGGCGAGGGGCCGCGCTTCGCCCACCCGGTGCGCAGCGCCGCCGACGTCGGGCGGATCGGCGTGCCCGATCCCGAGGGGGAGCTGAAGTACGTGATGGACGCGGTGCGCATCATCCGCCGCGAACTCGATGGCCGGGTGCCGCTGATCGGCTTCTCCGGCAGCCCGTGGACCCTTGCCACCTACATGGTGGAGGGCGGCGGCTCCAAGGAGTTCGGGCGAGTGAAGGGGATGATGTACTCGGAGCCCGCGCTGATGCACCAGTTGCTCGACAAGGTGGCCGACTCGGTGACCTCGTATCTCAACGCGCAGATCGCCGCGGGCGCCCAGGCGGTGCAGATCTTCGATACCTGGGGCGGCATGCTCACCCCGCGCGACTTCCGCGAGTTCTCCCTGCGCTACATGGAGCGCATCGTCGACGGTCTGACCCGCGAGGCGGACGGCAGGCGGGTGCCGGTGATCCTCTTCACCAAGGGCGGCGGCGGCTGGCTGGAGGCGATGGCCGCCAGCGGCGCCGACGCCCTCGGCCTCGACTGGACGGTGAACATCGGCGACGCCCGCCGCGGGGTGGGCGATCGGGTGGCGCTGCAAGGCAACATGGATCCCTGCCTGCTCTACTCCACCCCGGAGCGGATCCGCCAGGAGGTGGCGTCGATCCTCGCCGATTTCGGCAGCGCCCCCGGCCACGTCTTCAACCTCGGTCACGGGGTCCATCCGCGGATCGATCCGCAGAACGTCGCCGCCCTGGTGGATGCGGTCCACGAGCTGAGCGCGCCCTATCACAGGGCGACCTGAGTACGGCGCCATCCGTCGTTCAGGAACTCCCTGAGCACACAGGAAAATGCGCAGTGACCCGGCTTTGACAGCGGAGGGGGGCGCCCCTATTCTCTACGGTTCCCCAACTGGAAGGAGGACCCCGCAGCGGCGGCCCTTGGCAGCACCGCGGCTTCGGCCCCTCAGCGACGACCCGTGCGAGCACTCGACTCCATCCGCCGTTTGATCGGCCTCAACAGCCTGCGTGGGCGCTACCGGGTGGTCGCCCTCGGCATGGCGTTGCTGGTGGTGTTCGGCATCTGGGTCGCCGAGGACTACGTCGGTGGGGTAGGGCGCACCGCCACCGAGAACATGGCCGAGCGCAACGACGCCGTGCTGCTCAGCCGCCACATCCGCGACGACGTCTGGCAGGCGGAGCTGACCCTCCACAGCTTCATGCTCGCCCCCGACATCGACCAGCGCCACGCCGTTCACCGCCACCTGCAGCGGGCGATCCGCAACGCCGGCCTGCTCGCCCGCAGCCCGTGGGTCGCCCGCTCCACGGTGGCACGGATCGCCCGCGAGGCCGGGCTCAACCTGGAGCAGCTCAACGACCTGGCGGACCGGCTGATGGGGCTGCGCGGCGACCCCGATCACCTCTTTCCCGCCATGCGCATCCTCAACGAGGAGATGGAGCCGGCCAACCGCGACTTCCTCTCCGCCACCGCCCTTGCCCTGGAGGAGCTGGCCGACGACGAGGACTTCGCGGGCTACCGGCGGTTCAGCGAGACCCGTCAGGAGTGGTTGCAGCTGATCATCGCCCTGCGCATCTACCTGATCAACATCACCGGGGCCTTCGGCGACTCCCTGTCCGAACTGCAGAAGGCGCAGGAGGCCCAGGTGCGCTTCCGCCTGCAGCGGGTCAACGAGCGCCTCGTCGGCTTGGGCGCCCTGGAGGAGAAGCACGGCTTCGGCATGCAGGCCAGCGCCTCCCTCGCGGTGATGCGCGAGCAGGCGAGCCACTGGGCCGCCGGCTACGAGCAGGCCAGCGAGATCTACCGCGGCACCCAGTGGCGCACCGACGTGCCGCTGATCAAGGACTCGGTGCAGCCGCTCTTCTCGTCGATCCAGGGCAACCTGCAGGCCATCGACCAGGTGATGGAGCGCGCCGCGGCCCTTGACGTGGGCTCCCTCAACCGGGTCGCCGGCGGCATCACCCACTCCCTGTGGGCGATCATCGTCACCGCCATCGCACTGTTCATCCTCGCCTTCCTCTACTTCGAGAAGACCGTCCTCAGCCCCATCGCCCTGGTTGCCCAGGCGCTGCGCAGCGAGGCGCGGGGCCGGCGCAGCGCCGAGCTGCCGGTGACCGACGCCACCGAGACCCACGCCCTGGTGGAGGCCTTCGCCGAGATGCGCCGGCAGGTCCACCAGCGCCAGCGCCAGCTCGAATACCAAGCCGGCCACGACGCGCTCACCGGCCTGCCCAACCGCAGCCGGCTGATGGAGCGGTTGGCCGAGGCGCTGGAATCGGCGAAGGGGGAGCGGCAACCGCTGGCGCTGCTGGTGATGGACCTCAACCGCTTCAAGGAGATCAACGACACCCTCGGTCACGAGATCGGCGACCAGTTGCTCCAGCAGGTGCGCAACCGCCTGCTGAACACCGTCGACGAGGCGTTCGACGTGGTCCGCCTGGGGGGTGACGAGTTCGCCGTGCTGATGCCCGGCACCGGCCGCGAGCGGGCGGTGGCGATCGCCGCCGAGATCACCGAAGCACTGGCCCAGGTGTTCACCGTGGAGATGCACACGCTGTTCGTCGGCGGCGGCCTGGGTATCGCCCTGTTCCCGGAACACGGCGACGACAACCGCACGCTGATCCAGCACGCCGAGGTGGCGATGTACGTCGCCAAGCGCAACAACCACCACTACGCGGTCTACGACATCGAACTGGACCAGCACTCGATCCGCCGTCTCGCCCTGGAGAGCGACCTCCACCACGCCATCGGCGATGGCCAGCTGGAGCTCTACTTCCAGCCCAAGGTCAACCTCACCAACGGCCAGACCACCGGGGTTGAGGCGTTGATCCGCTGGCACCACCCGGAACGCGGCTTCATTCCCCCCGACGAGCTGATCGCGGTAGCCGAACAGACCGGCCTGATCAAGCCGCTGACCGCCTGGGTGCTGGAGACCGGCATGGGCCAGCGGGCACGCTGGCAGCGCATCGGCATCGAGGTGCAGGTGGCGGTCAACCTCTCGGTGTGGAACCTCCAGGACCCGGAACTGGTAACCCAGATCCGCGACGGCCTCGACCGCCACCGGCTGCCCGCCCACGCGCTGGGGCTGGAGATCACCGAGAGCGCCATGATGGCCGACCCGGAGCGGGCACTCGCCGCCCTGGTGGAGCTGGACGCCATGGGCATCTCGCTGGCGGTAGACGACTTCGGCACCGGCTTCTCCTCGCTCTCCTACCTCAAGCGCCTGCCGGTGGACGAACTGAAGATCGACAAATCTTTCGTCATGTCGATGAACGAGGACGAGAACGACGCCGCGATCGTCCGCTCGACCATCGATCTCGCCCACAACCTGGGCCTCAAGGTGGTGGCCGAGGGGGTCGAGAACCAGCAGATCTGGACGGTGCTCGAATTTCTCGGTTGCGACACCGCCCAGGGCTACTACATGAGCCGGCCGATCCCCGCCGCCGACTTCGAACAGTGGTATCAACAGAACCTCTGGCTCAAGCCCGAACCGCAACGGCTCCACGCCTGATCCCGGGAGTCCGACTCGCACATGAAGGCGCCGCTCAGCCGATGGCCGCAGGCACCCTCCGATACGGAGATCGTCCGACACCAATACCAAAAATGAATATCGACGATCTGTTTCCAGTCGTTTTCTTTATTGTCTTCGCCCTCGCCTTCGGGTCATTCATTTACAAACTGATCAAGCACGACGGTTTCAAATCCGCCACGTTTGGTGCGCCCATCCAACGAACTTTTGGCGAAGCGGATGGGGGACGGACAACGAATAGGAATGCAAGCCTCAAGATCCGGCAGCCGATCTGGACGACCTTGTTCTTTCGGCACGCCTCGTTGTAGCAGCGACCACTCTCCTCAATTCACCGGTTCCCGCAGCGCCCGCACGTATTGCCGGAACTCCGCCAGCCGTTTGGCGAAGAGTTCGTTGGGATCGAAGTGGTAGAGATCGCCATAATCCCGGTAGATGACGGCCAGCATGTCGAGATCCAACAGGTCGTAGAGGTTGCGCCACTCCCCCTCGACGCGCACGCCGAGCCCGGGATTGATGATGTAGTGGCTGCGCTTGATGCGCAGGAACAGGCGGCGGTTGTACTTGTCGTCCCGGTCCACCTCGTTCTTGGCGAGGATGGCGGACAGGTACTGACGTCTCTTCCGCCGCTGCGGCACGATGTGATCGGGAAAGTGCTCCAGGACCTCGGCGAAATCGGCGCTGGTGAAGGCGGCGGACTGGATCACCTTTGATGCCGTGGGTGTGCTTGATGTCGTAGGCCGTGTAGTACTTCTGGTTCAGCGGCTTGAGGCCCTTGTCGGGGTTGAGCGCCGGTCGGAAGTGGGCCTTGAGCAGATCGTTCAGGTAGCCGCGATGGTGATAGACCAGCGCATACTCGAACAGCAGCAGCTTGGCCTTCTTGTCGTTTCCGTCGATGGCGCGCTCGCGTAGCTTCGCCACCGCATCGCCGGTGAGCACCGGCCACGGCACCTCCTTGATCTCGAGAATCTGACGGCGGATCTCCTCGGCCTGCTCCTCCTTGCCCTGCATCGCCAGCCGGTGCGCCTCGCGCCGCCACTCCTCCTGGTCGGAGCGGTAGGCCTCCAGGTCCAGGCCGGTCGTCGACTCCCTCAGCTCGAGCAGCTCGAACAGGCGTTGCCCGGGGGCGCGTTCGATCAGATAGAGGTTCCTCACCGCGCGGGTCAGCGCCACGTAGAGGGCGTTGACGTGGAACTTGTAGATCTCCAGCGACTTGTCCGCCTTGTCCTTGGCGCGGGCGTAGCGCAGCTCGTCGCCGTTCAGCTCGTCGGCCGACACGCCGCGGGTGATCTCGCGGAAGCGCTCCTCTTCCGCCGACACGAAGTTGTAGAGGATGACGTTCTCGTACTCCAGCCCCTTGGCCTCCTGGATGGAGAAGACCAGCGGGGTCCTGAACAACTGCTTGGCGCGGGTCTTCTGCTCGGGGTGCATGACGATGACGGCGAAGCGGGTGGAGCGGGAGGTCTTCTGATCCAGCTCGCGCAGCCGTTCGGGCTCCTCGTTGAGCAGGATCACCGTGCCGCTGTTGTGGGCGTTGCTGTGGACGAGGTAGTTGCTCTCCTTGTCCACCGAGCCGAAGCGGTTGCTCTTGATCTTCAACACCGTATTGGCGACCGCGGTCACCTGTGGCGAATTCCGGTAGTTGGTGTTGAGGATGCGGATCAGCTCGGCCGGGCCGTGGTGCTCCTCCTCCCGTGCGTGGAGCAGCGACTTGACCTTGGCCCAGGAGAAGAAATTGGGGTGTACGATCTGGTTGGGATCGCCGCATAGCAGGAAGCTCCGCGGGTCGCGCAGGGACTTCAGCACCAACTGCAACTGGACCGCGGTCAGGTCCTGGACTTCGTCCACCACGATGAAGTCGTAACGCGGTTCCACCTCCTGCAGGTATTCGTAGCTGAGGATGTTGGCGTCGTAGCCGTTCTCCTCGCGCATGAGGTCCAGGTACTTCTCGAAGAGGTCGTAGACCAGTTCGCGCTCCCCGGCCCGGAAGATCGACTGGCGGACCCCCAGTTGCAGATACGCCTCGCGGCTCAGCCAGGCACTCTCCGTCGGCCCGGTGATCACGCCCTTGAACTCCTCGAAGATCTGGTAGGGGTCGCGCAGGGATTTCGGTACCTTGTGCCGCGCGAACCACTGCGCGAAACGGCGAAAGGGCAGCTCCTTGCCCTGCGGCACGCGAATCGACGCCAGGTAGTCGTCGAACGACAGGAAGGAGATCTCCTGGGCCTCGTTGGCGTAGCCCATCGCGTAGTAGAGGTTGCGCGAATTGTGCACCAGGCTGTCGCTCGCCTCCGGCGCGGGGACGTCGGGGATCTTCTCCTCGTCGACGGTCGCACCGCCGCGCAGGAAGCGGGAGCGGTCGTAGGCGTGATTCTCGATGCACTCCAGGATCAGCGCGTAGACCTCGCCCTCGTATTTGTACAGCGAGAACAACAGGCGATTGGACTTGTCCAGCCGCGCACGATAGAGATTGTCGCCGATCTTCTTGACCTGGGCGGCGCGGAAGTCGTCGTTTTCCAACGCCTTGCGAATCTTGGCGAAATTGGGAATCTTCTTCGGATTGAGCTCGTTGTAGAGAAGGGTTCGCATCTTTTCGTCCGGAACAGGAGATTCGATCGGTTCCGCGGCAGTCTCCCAATCCACCCCAACCCCGTCAAGCCGAGCGGGGAACGGATATTTCAGTCGGATTGAGAGACGGGGACGCGGTATCATCTTCCACCCCGTCAACGCCGGGCCTCTGGACGATGCTGCGCAACGACTTCCCCGCCGAGATTCCCCAAGGACAACCCACCACCGGATCGGCCACCGCCGACCGGCGCCGGGTGATCTTCGCCGCGCTGGCCTTGGCGCTGTTGTGCGCACTGATCCTCGCTGGCCGGGCTTTGTTGCCGGACGGGGCGCTCGACGTCGACCGGCTGACCGGCTACGCCACCGCGCTGGTCAACCACCCGGCGGCACCGCTGCTGGCGGTGGGCGGCATCGCCGTCGCCACCACCCTGGCAGTCCCCGTGACCCTGCTCTGCATCGCCGCGGTCCTCGCCTTCGGGCCCATCCACGGTCTCCTCTACACCCTCGTCGGCGCCGAACTCTGCTCGCTGCTGACCTACGGGGCGGGACGCTGGGCCGGGCGGGAGTGGGTGTGGCGCCACGCCGGCGGGCGGCTCGGGCGGGTCCATCGGCTGCTCGAGCGGCGCGGCCTGCTGGCGGTGATCGCCCTGCGCATGGTGCCGGTGGCCCCCTTCCCGCTGCTCGGGCTGGCGATCGGCGCCTCACCGATCCGCCTGTACCAGGTGGCTCTCGGCACGGTGATCGGCCTGCTCCCGGTGACCACCGCCATCGCGCTGTTCGCCGAGGCACTGGCACAGGCCCTCAGCGCTCCGGTTCCGTTGGGTTCGTTGCGCTGGCTGGCGGCCGGGGTGGTGGTGGCCGCCGCGGCGGTGGCGCTGTGGCTCATCGGGCGCCGCCGCCCGGCACGGGCGGCGGCGGCGGACCTCCGCCGGTGATCGGGGCGCTTTCCGAGGGGGAACGGATCATTGCCGCAGCCAATAGTCACCATTCCAACTTCCAATCATAAAACCTCGGGAGTTGTGCGATTATTCTCCGATTGCCCGGCGGCAGGGTGCTGCCACCCGGGCAGTCCATGCTTGGGTGCCGACGGCGGTTCCAAGGTGTCCGTGATCGAACAGCCGTTCGATACTACCCGATAGACCCTACCGGGAGCCCTCCATGAACGAGATTCGCAAGCTGCTCGTGGCCAACCGCAGCGAGATCGCCATCCGCGTCTTCCGTAGCGCCACCGAACTGGGCATCCGCACCGTCGCGCTCTACGCCTATGAGGACCGCTACTCGCTGCACCGCTTCAAGGCCGATGAGGCCTACCAGGTGGGCCAGCCCGGTGAACCGATCAAGTCCTACCTGGACATCCCGGCGATCATCGCCATCGCCAAGGCCCACAGCGTCGACGCAATCCACCCCGGCTACGGCTTCCTTGCCGAGAATCCGCGCTTCGCCGCCGCCTGCGAGGCGGCCGGCATCCGCTTCGTCGGCCCCTCGGTGGAGGCGCTGGAGCGGCTCGGCGACAAGACCGCCGCCCGCACCATCGCCGAGCAGGCGGGGGTGGCGGTGCTCGGCGGCAGCGGCGCGGCGGTGGCCGACGCCGCCGAGGGGCTGGCGGCGGCGCGCGCGGTGGGTTTCCCGATCATCCTCAAGGCGGCCCATGGCGGCGGCGGCCGGGGGATGCGGGTGGTGGAGACCGAGGAGGCGTTCGAAGGGGCCTTCGAACAGGCGCGGCGCGAATCCCTGGCCGCCTTCGGCAGCCCCGACATCTTCGTCGAGAAGTTCATCCAGCGCGCCCGCCACATCGAGGTGCAACTGCTCGGCGACTGGCACGGCAACCTGCTGCACCTCTACGAACGCGACTGCTCGGTCCAGCGCCGCCACCAGAAGGTGGTGGAGATCGCCCCCGCCCCCAACCTCACCCCCTCGGTGCGCGACGCCATCTGCGCGGCGGCGGTGAAGATCGGCCGCCAGGTGGGCTACTCCGGCGCCGGCACCGTCGAGTTCCTGGTGGACGCCGACACCGACCGGTTCTTCTTCATCGAGGTCAATCCGCGCATCCAGGTGGAGCACACGGTGACCGAGGAGGTGACCGGCGTGGACATCGTCCGCGCCCAGATCCTGGTGGCCCGCGGGATGCCGCTGAGCGACCCGGAGATCGACCTCCCCTGCCAGGCGGCGGTGAGCACCCACGGCTTCGCCCTGCAGTGCCGGGTCACCACCGAGGACCCCACCAACAACTTCATGCCCGACTACGGCCGGGTCGCCCACTACCGCGCCGGCGGCGGGCTGGGCATCCGCCAGGACGGCGGCAACGCCTTCTCCGGCGCCCTGGTCAACCCCTACTACGACTCCCTGCTGGTCAAGGTGACCGCCCGCGGCCGCCGCTTCATCGACGCGGTGCGCCGCATGCGCCGCGACCTCCACGAGTTCCGCATCCGCGGGGTGAAGACCAACATCCCGTTCCTCGAGAAGCTGCTGCGCGAGGAGCCCTTCGTCCGTGGCGAGTGCACCACCCGCTACATCGACGAGAATCCTCACCTGATGGAGTTCAAGCTCCAGCGCGACCGCGCCAGCAAACTGCTCGCCTTCATCGGCCACACCATCGTCAACGGCAATTCGCTGGTCAAGGATCGCCCGGTATCGCTCCGCCGCACCCCCGCCCCGACGCCCGAGCTGGCGCTCGACGAGGCGCTGCCGCAGGGCACCCGCGACACCCTGCGGGAGTTGGGGCCGGAGCGCTTCGCGAAATGGATCGGCGAGCAGAAGCGCACCTTCGTCACCGACACCACCTTCCGCGACGCCCACCAGTCGCTGCTCGCCACCCGCCTGCGCAGCGCCGACATGCTGGCCATCTCCGAGGGCTACGCGCGGCTCGCCCCGCAGCTCTTCTCCCTGGAGATGTGGGGCGGCGCAACCTTCGATACCGCGATGCGCTTCCTCAAGGAGTGCCCGTGGCAGCGGCTGGAGGAGATGCGCGGGAAGATTCCCAACATCCTCTTCCAGATGCTGCTCCGCTCCTCCAACGCGGTGGGCTACACCAACTACCCCGACAACGTGGTGAAGGCCTTCGTGCGCGAGGCGGCCGCCGCCGGCATCGACCTCTTCCGGGTGTTCGACGCCCTCAACTGGACCTCCAACATGCGTCTCGCCATGGAGACGGTGGTGGAGTCGGGCGCGCTGTGCGAGGCGGCGATCTGTTACACCGGCGACATCCTCGACCCGAGCCGCAGCAAGTACGACCTCAACTACTACGTCGGCATGGCCAAGGAGCTGGAGCGGATGGGCGCCCATATCCTGGCGATCAAGGACATGGCCGGGCTGTGCAAGCCGGAGGCGGCGCGCCTGCTGGTCGCGACGCTCAAGCAGGAGGTGGGCATCCCGATCCACTTCCATACCCACGACACCTCCGGCATCGCCGCCGCCTCGATCCTCAACGCGGTGGAGGCGGGGGTCGACATCGTCGACGCGGCGATGGCGCCGCTCTCCGGGGGAACCTCACAGCCCAACCTCAACACCGTGGTCGAGGCGCTGCGCTTCAACCCGCGCGCCACCGGACTGGCGCCGTCGCGGCTCGACGAATTGGCCGAGTACTGGCGCTCGGCGCGCGAGTTCTACACCCCTTTCGAGAGTCCGGTGCTGCCGGCCACCGCCGACCTCTACCACCACGAGATCCCCGGCGGCCAGTACACCAACCTCTACGCCCAGGCGCTGGCCCTCGGCCTGGCCGACCGCTGGGCCGAGGTGTGCCGGGTCTACGCCGAGGTCAACCGGCTGTTCGGCGACATCGTCAAGGTGACCCCCACCTCCAAGGCGGTGGGGGACATGGCGCTGTTCATGGTGGCGAACGGTTTGAGTGGGGAGGACGTGCTGGATAAAGACCGCGAACTGGCCTTCCCCGCCTCGGTGGTGGACCTGATCGGCGGCCACATGGGCCACCCCTACCAGGGCTTCCCCGAAGCGGTGGTGAAGCGCATCCTGCGCGGCGAGGAGCCGCTCAAGGGGCGCCCCGGTGACACCCTGGAGCCGGCCGATTTCGAAGCGGCGAAGGAGGTGGTGCGCGGGTTGATCCTCCAGGAGCCGAACACCCAGCAGGTGGTCAGCCACCTGCTCTACCCCAAGGTCTACGAGGAGTTCGCCCGCCATCAGGTGGAGTACTACGACACCTCGGGCCTGCCCACCCCGGTCTTCTTCTACGGGATGAAGGAGGGGGAGGAGATCGCGGTGGAGATCGAGCGGGGCAAGACCCTGATCATCCGCTACCTGACGGTGGGCGCGCCCACCGTCGAGGGGATTCGTACCGTCTTTTTCGAACTCAATGGCCACCCGCGGGACGTCAGCGTGCGTGACCTCTCCATCGAACAGGCGGAGAGCGGGCGGCGGCCGCGCGCCGACGCCGGCAACCCCGCCCACCTCGGCTCGGCGATGCCCGGCATGGTGGTCAACGTGGCGGTGAGCGTCGGTGACTGGGTGCGCAAGGGGCAGAAGTTGCTGGTACTGGAGGCGATGAAGATGGAGTCCACCGTCTACGCCGAACGCGACGGCAAGGTGCGCGAGCTGCCGGTCCACCCCGGCACCCAGGTGCAGAGCGGTGACCTGCTGGCGGTGATTGAATAGCGGGGGCGGTCGAGGAGCAACGGCGCCTGCGGGAGATCGGCGGCGTCGTAGAGGCGTTTCATGGGGTCTCGGTCCCGAATGGGTGAGTCTGCCCCACGATAAGGCTGTCGCGCGCGTGACGGTGGTTTTTTCCTCCGCGGGGTGCTAGCTTTGTTGACCCGCCTTTGAGCCGGAGCTCTCCATGGCCTGCAAAACCTGCAAACTGAAAGCTGCCTGCCAGCACTTCAAGGGGATCTGCCCCTGGCTCTATATCCTGGCGCTCACCGCCGCGGTGCTCTTCCCCGGATATCTGCTGTTACGCGGCTGATCCCGTAGGGCACCGCTACTTCCCGTTGCCGCCGACGACCACCGTCACCATCCGGTCCGGGTTCAGCCGCCTGCGGAAGGCGTCGCGCACCTGCTCGCCGGTCACCGCCTCCAGTCGCTGGTTGAAACGCTCCAGGTAGTCCAGGGGCAGCCCGTAGAAGCCGATCATCGACAGGTATTCGTTGATCTTGCCGTTGCTGTCGATGCGTAGCGGGAAGCCGCCGGTGAGATTGTCCCGCGCCGCTTCCAACTGGACCGGGTCGGGTCCCTCGGCGATGAATCGCCTCAGGTTCTCCATCAGCAGCCGGCGCGCCTCCTCCGCCTGATCCCCCTTGGTCTGCATGCCCATCAGGAAAGGGCCCGCCTGGGCCATCGGCACGAACTGGCTGTAGACGCTGTAGGCGAGCCCGCGCTTCTCACGGATCTCCTGGGAGAGCAGCGAGACCAGGCCGCTGCCGCCGAGCAAATGGTTGCCGAGCAGCAGCGGGAAGTAGTCGGGGTCGCCGCGCTGGATGCCCGGCTGGCCGATCAGGATGTGGGCCTGGGTCGAGGGGTAGGGGATGGTGACGGTGAGCGGCGCCTCCAGCGGTGCCACCGGCGCGAGCGGCGGCGCCTTCTCGCCGGCGGGCAGCGCCCCGCTCACCCGCTCGGCCAGGGCCTCGGCGGCGGGCCGGTCGAGGTCGCCGGTGATCGCCACCACCGCGTTGCGTGCCACGTAGAAACGGTGGTGGAAGGCGATCACCCGATCGCGGTCGATCGCCCGCAGGCTCTCCTCGGCGCCGGTGGGGTGGGCGGCGTAGGGGTGGCCGCGGTAGAGGGCGTCATAGAACGCCTTGCTGGCGATGTCTCCGGGGGATTGGCGTTCGTCGGCCAGTGCCACCCGCATCTGGTCGCGCAGCCGGTCCAGCTCGGCGCCCGGGAAGTCGGGGTGGCCGAGCACGCTGAGGTAGGTATTCACCGCAGGTTCCAGCAGCTCCGGGTCGGTGACGCTACGCAGCCCCACCCAGGCCATGTCGCGCAACGCCCCCAGGTCGAGCTGCGCCCCCGCCCCCTCCAGCCGTTCGGCAAGCTGCTGGGCGGTGAGGCCGCCGGCTCCCTGGTCGAGCAGGCCATTGGTCAGCGAGGCGAGTCCCGGCAGCTGCGGGGCGCGGGCGGCGCCGGCATCGAACACGACCCGCAGGTCCACCATCGGCAGCTCCCGCGCCTCGACGAAGTAGACCCGTGCGCCGTTGGCGGTGGTCCAGTGCTGGATCTCGGGGGTGGCGCGGGCCGCCCCGGCGAACAGCAGCAGGACGGCGGGGAGGAGGGAGACGAGTCGCTTGACGTTGTCCATGGTTGTTCTCGTTGAATGCTTCAATGAGCGCTGACGGCGGGCACGGCCCGCCCTATTCCAGATCATTCGCCGCTCTCCGGCAGGAGAACGGCGACGGTGAGGCGGTCGTCGGTGAGGTACTTGCG
Organism: Endothiovibrio diazotrophicus; assembly: GCF_054657215.1. Taxonomy (NCBI): domain Bacteria; kingdom Pseudomonadati; phylum Pseudomonadota; class Gammaproteobacteria; order Chromatiales; family Thioalkalispiraceae; genus Endothiovibrio; species Endothiovibrio diazotrophicus. The sequence continues at coordinate 44,205 of NZ_BAAHXB010000023.1, read as the reverse complement.
GGCTACCTCCCGGACCTGTTCGGGGGTCACCGCGCGGATCCGCTCGACGTACTCCTCGCCGGCCCGCCAGCCGAGCCCGAGGGACTCCAGCTTGCCCAGCTGCGTCGCCTGGTACTGCACCGAGTCCCGCTCGTAGACCTCGCCGGTCACCACCTGGGCCTTCACCCGCGCCAGCTCCCGCGGGTCGATCGGCTCCTCCTTGATCCGGCGCACCTCCTCGCGCAGCGCCGCCTCCACCTCGTCGATGTCGCGCCCGCGGGCGGGCAGGCCGTCGAGGATGAAGAGGTCGTCGAGACGGGCGTGGAGGGTGTAGCCGGCACCGGCGCTGGCCGCCACCTGCTGGCCGCGCACCAGCCGCCGGGCGAGGCGGGCGGAGTCGCCGCCGTCGAGGATGCCCGAGAGCATCTCCAGGGCGTAGGGCTCCCACGCCTCGGCGGCGGTGCCGAGGGTCGGCACCCGATAGCCCATCAGCAGGTAGGGGAGCTTGCCGGGGGCGCGGACGGTGATCCGTTTGCTGCCCAATGAAGCCGGCTCGTCGCGGCGCTTGGGCGGCGCGATGCGTTCCGCCGGCAGCGGCCCGAAGTACTTCTCCGCCAGCGCCCGCACCGCCCCCGGCTCGACGTCGCCGACCACCACCACGGTGGCGTTGTCGGGGGCGTACCAGCGGCGGTACCAGGCGCGCAGGTCGTCGACGGTGAGCTGTTCCAGGTCGTCCTGCCAGCCGATCGGCGGAATGCGGTAGGGGTTGTTGAGCCAGGCACCGGCGACGAACCGCTCGTAGGTGAGCGAGCGGGGCTTGTCCTCGGTACGCATGCGCCGCTCCTCCATTACCACCCGCCGCTCGCGGTCGAACTCCTTGGGATCGACCACCAGGCCACGCATGCGGTCCGCCTCCAGGGAGAAGGCGATCGGCAGCCGGCTCTTCTCCAGCAACTGGTAGTAGGCGGTGTAGTCGCGGCTGGTGAAGGCGTTCTCATCGCCGCCGTTGGCGGCGATGATGCGCGAGAACTCCCCGGAGGGGTGCTTCCCGGTGCCCTGGAACATCATGTGCTCCAGCACATGGGAGATGCCGGTGATGCCGTCGTGCTCGTAACTCGACCCCACCCGGTACCACACCTGGGAGACCACCACCGGGGCACGGTGGTCCTCCTTCACCAGCAGCTTGAGGCCGTTTTTCAGGGTGTACTCATGGACCTCGGCCGAAGCGGTCAGCGGCCCCAGGAGCAGTGCCGCCGCAGCAACCCATCGCAGTAGCGTCATTGGCAATTACCTTAATCGTTCATCGTGCGGGTGGTAGGATAACCCGCCCCATCACTCAGCATTAGAGACCACGCCGATCCATGTTTGGTTTCCTCAAAAACAAGGACAAGGCCGCCGAGCCCGAAAAGCCGGCGGTGGACGAGCCCGCCGCGACGCCCCCCGAAGAGCGCGCGAAGCCCGAAAAGCCCGAGAAGAAGGCGGGGCTCTTCGGCCGCCTCAAGGCGGGCCTTTCGCGCACCCGCGAGGTGCTCAACACCGATGTCCGCGACCTCATCGCGGTCAAACGCAAGATCGACGACGAGGTGCTCGAAGAGCTGGAGACCCACCTGCTGGTGGCCGACGTCGGCGTCGAGGCCACCACGCGGATCATCGGCGAGCTTACCGGCCAGGTGAAGCGCAACCAGCTCGCCGACGCCGATGCGCTCTTCCAGGCGCTGCACGACGCCATGCGCGGCATCCTCGAACCGGTCAGTCAACCGCTGGAGCCGGTCGGCCACCGCCCCTACGTGATCCTCATGGTGGGGGTCAACGGGGTGGGCAAGACCACCACCATCGGCAAGCTGGCCAAACGCTTCCAGGACGAGGGCAGGTCGGTGATGCTGGCCGCCGGCGACACCTTCCGCGCCGCGGCGGTGGAGCAGCTCCAGGTGTGGGGCGAGCGCAACCATATCCCGGTGATCGCCCAGACCACCGGCGCGGATTCCGCCTCGGTGCTGTTCGACGCCTTCCAGGCGGCGAAGGCGCGCGGCGTCGACGTCCTCATCGCCGACACCGCCGGACGGCTGCACACCAAGAGCAACCTGATGGAGGAGCTGAAGAAGATCAAGCGGGTGATCGCCAAGCTCGACGCGGCGGCGCCCCACGAGGTGATGCTCACCGTCGACGCCGGCACCGGCCAGAACGCCCTGGCCCAGGCCGAGCAGTTCCACAAGGACGTCGGCCTCACCGGCATCACCCTGACCAAGCTCGACGGCACCGCCAAGGGCGGCATCATCGTCGCCATCGCCCAGAAGCTGGGGGTGCCGATCCGCTTCATCGGCGTCGGCGAGGCGATCGAGGACCTGCGGCCGTTCGACGCCGGCGAGTTCGTCGACGCACTGTTCGCGCGGGAGGCGGCGGAATAGGAAGATTGGTCCGCAAATGGACGCGAATGCAAGAGAAAACGGACTTTCCGGTCAAAGGATGGTGAGCCCGCTTCATCATGGGAGGGCAGTCGTAGAAGAAAATGCGGTAGAGCTCGGATCGCCGCCGACCATCGCGAGTACAAAGGTGGGCAAGGCAGTTTTTATGCAGGCGTTTTGCCGTTGCCTCCGGCCCTTCCTCGCCATAAATCGAGCGGTATCGGCGCAAAAAGAACGCCCCATCAACCAGAATCGCGCTCTTCATCCTCGCTCCCTTGCGATGAGCGGAAACAAAAAAAGCCCCTGGGGTAGGCCCCCCGTGGATTAGGATCGGGAGGCGAACTGCCAGGGGCGTGATTACGCTGTATACATTAGCACTCACTTTGACTCACAACAACTCACTTTAAGCCACAACAGTTCACAATACCTCAGCCCACAACCTTTACTGACACTTGCTATACTGCCCCAACCCCAGGGCCGCTCAGAACGCCCCACACGGGACCACCACCACCACCGATGATCCGCTTCAGCAACGTCTACAAACGCTACAGCGAGGGCCGCGAGGCGCTCAGCAACGTCTGTTTCCACCTGGGCAAGGGGGAGATGGCGTTCCTCACCGGCCACTCGGGGGCCGGCAAGAGCACGCTGCTCAAGCTGATCGCGGTGATCGAACGGGCCACCCAGGGACAGGTGCTGATCGACGGCCAGAACGTCGGCCGCGTCCACCGCTCCAAGGTCCCCTTCGTCCGCCGCAGCATCGGCATCATCTTCCAGGACCACCGCCTACTCTTCGACCGCACCGTCTTCGACAACGTCGCCCTGCCGCTGGTGATCGCCGGTCACGACCACAAGGAGATCGGCCGCCGGGTGCGTGCCTCCTTGGACAAGGTGGGGCTGCTGACCAGGGAGAAGGCCTACCCGATCACGCTGTCCGGCGGTGAGCAGCAGCGCGTCGGCATCGCCCGCGCGGTGGTCACCAAGCCGCCGATGCTGCTCGCCGACGAGCCCACCGGCAACCTCGACCCCGACCTCTCGCGGGAGATCATGAAGCTGTTCGAGGAGTTCAACCGGGTCGGCATGACGCTGCTCATCGCCTCCCACGACCTGGCGCTGATCTCCTCGCTCAAGCACCGCATCCTCACCCTCCACGACGGCAGGATGATCGCCGGCGGCGACGACCCCGAGGCGGAGGAGTTCGCCTGATGTTCGGCGGCCGCAACAAACGGCGTGGGGCGACCCGCCTGGAGCGCAAGCCGGCAAACGATCGCCGCGGCGGGGCGACCCCCCGGCCCCGCCCCGCTGAGGCCGCCACCAACAAGAGCGTCGGCCCCACCCCGCCGTTGAAGACCCGGGCACTCGCCTGGTTCGTCGGCCATTTCCGCGCGCTGCTCGCCAGCCTCGGCCACCTCTGGCGCAACCTCGGCTCCGGGATGATGACCGCGGGCGTCATCGGCATCGCACTGGCGCTCCCCGCCGGCCTCTACATCCTCCTCGACAATCTGCAGGCGGTAAGCCGTGGTTGGGACGGCGAGGCACAGATCTCGCTCTTCCTGCAGCCGCGGGTGAGCGACCGGGAGGCCGCCGCCCTGGCCGACCGGCTGCGCCCGCGGCCGGGGATCGGGCAGGTCTCGGTGGTCTCCCACGCCCAGGCACTGGAGGAGTTTCGCCAACTTTCCGGCTTCGGCGAGGCCCTCGGCCTGCTCGACGGAAATCCGCTGCCGGCGGTGATCCTGGTCACCCCGACCGCGAGCTACGACAGCCCACAGGCGGTGGAGGGGCTGCTGCGCGAGCTGCGTGCGCTGCCCGAGGTGGATCTGGCCCAGCTCGACCTGGAGTGGGTGAAGCGGCTCCACGCGTTGACCGAGATCGCCCGCCGCGGGGTGCTGGTGGTGGCCGGCCTGCTGGCGCTCGCCGTGCTGCTGATCGTCGGCAACACCATCCGCCTCGACATCCAGAACCGCCGCGACGAGATCGTCATCACCAAGCTGATCGGCGGCACCGACGCCTTCATCCGCCGCCCCTTCCTCTACGGTGGCTTCTGGTACGGCGCCACCGGCGGGCTGGTCGCCTGGCTGCTGGTGGGTCTCTCCTTCCAGATGATCGACGGCCCGGTGGCGCGGCTGGCCGCCCTCTACGGCAGCCCCTTCCAGCTCAACGTGCTCACCTTCGGCACCACCTTCACCCTCTTCGCCATCGCCATCGCCCTCGGCCTGCTCGGCTCCTGGCTCGCCGTCGGCCGCCACCTGCGCCAGATTGAACCCACTTGAATGGGCGATCGCCAAGTCAACATTTGTGTCATGGGGCGTGCCGTGCGCGCCTTGCCGAACGAAACTGCCGCCATTCGGGTGTGGACATCCTCTGCGAAATGCAGGCCAGCCCCCCCCATTTGTTCCAACTCCCCCACCCCGCTAAAATCGCACTTTTCGTGGGTTAGCACTCTTGGGACAAGAGTGATACAATTCCGACTAATTTAGTCAGCTTATGAGGATCCACACATGAGCAAGGCCCTGGTTCCCAAGCGACCCGGCATGCTGCCCGCCGTCGCCCTCGGCAGCATCGACCAGTACATCCAGATGGCCCACGGCATCCCGGTCCTCGACGCCGGGGAGGAGCGTGAGTTGGGCCGCCAACTGCGCGACGAGCAGGATCTGGAGGCGGCGCGCCGCCTGGTGATGTCCCATCTGCGTTTCGTTGTTCACATCGCCCGCGGCTACTCCGGCTACGGCCTGCCGCTCAACGATCTGGTGCAGGAGGGCAACATCGGCCTGATGAAGGCGGTCAAGCGCTTCGATCCCGAGCAAGGGGGTGCGCCTGGTCTCCTTCGCCGTGCATTGGATCCGCGCCGAGATCCACGAGTACATCCTGCGCAACTGGCGCATCGTCAAGGTGGCCACCACCAAGGCGCAGCGCAAGCTCTTCTTCAACCTGCGCTCCTCCAAGAAGCGCCTCGGCTGGTTCAACCGAGAAGAGGTGAACCACGTCGCCGACACCCTCGGGGTGACCCCGGAGCAGGTGCTGGAGATGGAGTCGCGGCTGGCCGGCCAGGACCTCTCCTTCGACCCCGCCCCCGATGCCGGCGACGACGACGAGCGCAGCTTCACCCCCGCCTCCTATCTGATGGACCACGCCGCCGATCCGGCACGCCAGCACGAGGCGGAGGATTGGGACGAGCACCACCAGCAACGCCTCGGCCACGCGCTGGCCACCCTCGACGAGCGCAGCCGCGACATCCTGCGCCAGCGCTGGCTGGAGGAGGACAAGGCGACGCTGCAGACCCTGGCCGACCACTACGGGGTCTCCGCCGAGCGCATCCGGCAGTTGGAGAAGAATGCGTTGAAGAAGCTCAAGCAGGCGATGAGCTGATGGAAAGGCGGCCTCGGGGCCGCCTTTTCATTTCGAGATCGCCAACGACAGCTCACCCCCCTGTAGGAGCGGCCCCGAGGCCGCGATCGCGGCGAAGTGAGGCGCCTCGAACCACCCGGCGGTGGGAACGGAGACGGCGCCATCGCGGCCTCGGGGCCGCTCCTACAGGGGATATTGGCTCCTTCAACGACGCTGCTTTTCTTCTTTCCATCCCCTCGTTACCACGCTCCGTGTGGTAACGCGCTCTTCGACGCTCTGCGTCGTGTCGAGCGAAGACACCCGCGTGGAATGCACCACTTCCGATGCAGGACGCAGAGCGTCCGAGGCGACGGGTTACGACGCGGAGCGTCGTAACCAGGGAAGTTAGGGGAGCCAGGAAGCCCCCCCATTTTGGCCCCGCCTCTCAGCCGCCGTCGCGCAGCCTTTCATCCTTCCAGTTCCACCACTTCAGCAGCTCCGGATCATGCTCGGCTTCTGCGGCGTAGTAGACCGCGCAGCGGAAGACGTAGAGCATGCAGCGGTCGACGTGGCTGCCACGCAGTTCCATCAGCCGTTGGTACATCGCCTCCGGATCCTCCCCCTTCAGCTCATCGAGCCGCTGATAGCCCAGGTCGACCAGATCCTGCGCGATGCTCTTGCCGACGCCGGGGATCTCCAGAAACGCCCGCCCCGGCCCCGTTCCACTCGTTCGCGCCATTCTTTCACTCCTCGTACGGCTCCACCTTCTCCGCCCGCAGGGTATAGCTGGCGCTGCCCACCTCGGCGGAGAAGCTCTCCGCACTCAGCTTGCCGGTGACCCACACGGTATCGAACATCTGTCGCACCTTCGCCCCCAGGGTGTCGGCCTTGACGTAGACGATCTGGTTGGAGGGCGGCGGCGGGACGTGGATGCAGGCGCCGAAGTAGGGGACGAGGAGAAACTCGCGCACCTTCCTGCCGTCCCCCTCCAGCGGCACGACGAAGCCGGGAAGGCGCACCCGGCGGCCGTCGAGCGCCTTCACCACCGGCGCATGATTCCACATCTTGCGCATCTTGGCATAGGCCGCCTCGACACGGGGATCGTCGTCGGGCAGGTCGTCGACGTTGAGGTCGGCGAACGCCTGCTCCGGATTGAAGTCGGCGGGGACCAGATCATCCCACGCCAGTTCCAGCACGCCGTGCTTGAGCTTCTTCGCCCACGGATCGGCCTTCTCCTCGGGCGCCTCCTTGGCCGTTGCGGCGGCCGTCGGTTCCGCCGGCGGCGCATCGGTGGCGCCCTTTTCCGGGACACTCAGGGCGTGGGCCGTCGGGGCGGCCAACGCGACGATCAACAACCAGAACAAAGGTTTCATGGACACAGCTCCTAAATGCGGATGGTCATGCCGTCGGCGAGCGAATAGCGGTAGGCGCGCCAGGCGGGGAGGGTACCGATGAGCAGGCCGGCGCCGACCACCAGCGCCAGCAGGCTCCACTCGTGGGGGCTCAGCGGCGCGAGTCCCAAATGGAGGCCGTAGCGCGCCTCGATCAGCGGGCGGCCGACCAGCAGCAGCCCGTAGAGCAGCACCACCCCGGCGGCGGCACCGGCCGCGGCGAGGCTTCCCGCCTCGCTCACCAGCAGCACGAAGAGCTGCCACGGCCGCGCCCCCACCGAGCGCAGGATGGCCAGCTCCCGGCGCCGCTCGTTGAGCCCGGCGAGCAGCACCGTGAGCATGCCGGTGAGCCCCACCAGGACGACGAAGGAGGAGACCGCGAGCAGCGCCCGCTCGGCCATCCCCATGGTGTCCCACAGCTCCTGCAGGGCGACCCCGGGGAGCACCGCGCTGAGCGGCTCCTGGCGGTAGTCGTTGATCTCGCGTTGCAGGCGGAAGGTGGCGATCTTCGACTTCAGCCCCACCAGGAAGGCGGTGATGGCGTGGGGGGTGAGGTCCATCCGGCGGGTCCGCTCGGCGGAGATATGGACACCGGGCAGCGGCGCGCCGCCGCGCCAGTCGACGTGGATCGCCTCGATCGCCTGCAGGCTGACGTGGACCGTACGATCCACCGGAGTGCCGGTGGGGGCGAGGATGCCGACCACCTTGAACGGCTTGTCGGCGTGCTCCATGAAGCTCACCTTGCCGGCGCCGTGGGCGACCACGATCTCCTGGCCCGTGCGGTAGTGGAGCTTCTCCGCCACCTCGGCACCGAGCACCGCGTCGTAGAGGTCGGCGAAGGGCTCGCCCGCGGCAAAGCGCAGCGGCTGCCTGTCGCCGTACCGATAGTGGTCGAAATAGGCCCCGGTGGTGCCGAGCACCCGGTAGCCGTGGTGGGAGTCGCCGAGCGAGAGCGGGATGGTCCACGCCACCTCGGGGCGCCCGGCGATCTCGCGGTAGCTCTTCCAGGTGATGTTGTTGGTGGGGTTGCCGATGCGGAACACCGAATAGAGCAGCAGTTGGATTGAGCCGCTGCGCGCGCCCACCACCAGGTCGGTGCCGGAGATGGTGTTGGCGAAGCTCGCCCGCGCCTCGGTGCGCAGCCGCTCCACCCCGAGCAGCAGGGTAACGCTGAGCGCGATGGAGAGCAGGGTGAGGAGCGCGGTGAAACGGCGGTTCCACAGGCTCTTCAGGGTCAGGGTGAGGATCGGCATGGTGGCCTCCTAGGCGCTTGTGCCGGCGGCGCGGTTGATCGCCGTCAGCTCCACGGTGCGGTCGAACAGCGGTTTCAGCGACGGGTCGTGGCTGACGAAGAGCAGCGTGATCCCCCGCTCCGCACACTCGCCTTCGAGCAGCCGCAGGAACGCTTCGCGGCGGTCCCAATCCAGCGCCGAGGTGGGCTCGTCGGCGATCACGATCTCCGGCGCGCCGATCAGCGCGCGGGCCACCGCCACCCGCTGCTGCTGACCCACCGAGAGTTCGGTTACCGGGCGGGCGAGGGTCTGCGGGTCGGCCAGGTCGAGGTGCTCGAGCAGGCGCCGCGCCTCGCTCTCCAGCGTGGCGGCGCGCTGCAACACCTTCTCCCGCCGGCGTTGCGAAAAGCGGCATGGCAGGGTGACGTTGTCCACCGTGGAGAGGTAGGGGAGCAGGTTGAAGAGCTGGAAGACGAAACCGATGTGATCGGCGCGGAAACGGTCGCGGCGCGCCCCGCGCAAGGCGCTGAGCGGCTCGCCGAGCACCTCGACCCGCCCGCGCTGGGGGGTGGCCACCCCGCCGAGCAGGCTGAGCAGCGTGCTCTTGCCCGAGCCGGAGGGGCCATGGAGGAAGAGGCGTTCGCCGCGCCCGACGGTGAAGCGCTCGATCTCCAGCACCGGCGGGTGGTGCGGGCGCCAGCGGAACGACAGGTCGTGCAGGGCGATGAGGGGTTCAGTGGAGGGCATGGGGTTTTCCTTACGGATGGCAGTAGCGGTTCCTGCAGGACAGGCCTGAGAGAGGTCGTAGGTCGGCGCTACCGCGCCGACGCGAACGGAGGCACCGCGCGTTCCCTTCTTCCGCCGCGCTTACCGAACGGCGTGTTCCATTCGGCAGGATCGTCACGGCCGCGAGCCCGCTGCTTTCGTTTGCGTCGGCGCGGTAGCGCCGACCTACGGGGCGGGAGACGACGCAGGGACGCCGTCACCCGCCCAAGCTCCACTCGCCTCAGAGATCGAGCCGGTGGTGCTCGGCGGTGAGTTCGCCGCCCCGTTGCCCGTGCGGGCCGATCAGCTGCACCTCCAGCCGCTTGGTGGCGGGGAAGCGCTCGAACAGCCCCACGTCGAGCGCATCGAGGGCCTCCGGGCGGTCGCAGAGGAAGCGGTAGCTGCCGTTGATGTCGGCGTGGTGGTGCTCCTCCTCGCCCTCGTGGGGCTCCCCTGCGTCACCGTCATGGTCCACCGCCTCCTCGCCCACCTGCGCCGCCTCCAGCCGGCAGCCCGCCGCGGCCGGCAGAAGGAACAGCGCGCCGCCATCGCGCAGCGCGGCCAGCGTGGCGTCGAACCGCGCCTGTTCGGCGGCGTCCCGCGGCGGGTGCTCGAACCCCACCAGGTTGGCGGCGGGGCTGTCCAGCTCGATCGCCAGGGTGGCGCCGTCGAGGGCTACGTCGAGGTGACCGACGCCGTGGACGTGGGGGCCCAGCTGACGGTGCTCTTCGGCCGGGGTGAGGGGGGCGGTCAGGGCCAGCGCGAGCCCTGCGGACGCAACCAGTCGTCGATGGTCATGCATCGTTGCAATCTCCGGAAATGAGGGAATGGGCCCCCGCCAAGGGCGGGAGGCCACGATAGGTCTCAGCTGCGGAGGAGGACGGGCGGGGCGCGGGAACGGTAGGGTGCGGCGGGGGCCGCGCGCAGCGCTGGCACCAGCGCCGAGGAGGGCGCGGGCGGCTGATAGCGGACGGGGAGGAGCTGCGGCAGGCAAGCGGGCAGGCCGTGGCCCTGGGCCGACAGCGCCAGGCAGAGTTCGCAGACGTGACCGTCGGCGTGGGCCTTCAGGTCCAGCTCGTGCAACGCCGCCAGCGCCTGCGCCAACAGCAGCAGGACGGCGAGGAGCAGCGGTTTGAGCCGGTCGGCGGTCATGACACCATTCTCTTGCGCCGGCCCGCCGCGCACAAGGGGCGCGAGGCGCAGGGCGGGATCGCCCCCATTTTCCAGGCGGTCTACGCAACCCGCCGCTTCCGAACGCCCGACCGCGGCTCCCCTTCCACTGCCGCTCGTCACTATAATCGCCACATGAGCGCCCCCCTCGTCAGGAAACGTTGGCTCCCGCTGCTGTGGCTACTGCCGCTGGCTGGGGGACTGGTCTGGTTGAGCCACCACAACTACCTGCTCTACCACTCCCTGGTGGAGCTGTTCAGCCTGGTGATCGCCTTCGGTGCCTTCGCCCTGGCTTGGCACACCCGGCGCCTCACCGAGAACGGCTACCTGCTGTTCGTCGGCATCGCGCTGCTCTTCGTGGCGGCGGTCGACGGCGTCCACACCCTCGCCTACCAGGGGATGGGGATCTTCCCCGAGGACGATGCCAATCTCCCCACCCAGCTGTGGGTGGCCGGACGCTACCTGCAGGCCGCCGCCCTGCTCCTCGGGCTGCGCTACCTGCGGCGGCTGCCCGACCCGACGACGGTGCTCGGCGGCTTCGCGGCGCTCACCGTGGTGCTGCTCGGCGCGATCTTCGGCGGCCTCTTCCCCGCCTGCTTCGTCACCGGCGAGGGGCTCACCCCGTTCAAGCTGGGGAGCGAATACGCGGTGGTGGCGGTGGTCGGCCTCGCCCTGCTGCGCCTGCGCGCCGCCCGCGCCGAGCTGCCCACGGAGATCGTCGGCTACCTGCAGGCATCGATGGCGCTGACCATGGCTCAGGAGCTGGCCTTCACCCTCTATACCGACGTCTATGGCCTGAGCAACATGGTCGGCCACCTGTTCAAGGCCGGCGCCTACTACTGCATCTACCGCGGCATCGTCGTCGCCGGCCTGACCACCCCCTACGACCTGCTCTTCTACCGGCTGAAGCAGGGCCGCGACCAGCTGGCCGCCACCAACCGGGAGCTGGAGCGGGCCAAGGCGGCGAGCGAGGGACGCCTCGCGCTGCTCCTCGACACCATGGCCGAAGGGGTCTACGCGGTCGACCGGGAGGGGCGTTGCGTGGTCGCCAACCCCGCCTGCGCCCGCCTGCTCGGCTACCCCGGCCCGGAAGCGCTGCTCGGCCGCGAGATGCACCCGCTGATCCACGGCCATCACCCCGACGGCCAGCCGCTGCCGGTCACCGAATGCCCGATCCACCTGGCCGTGGTCCGCGGCGAGAAGAGCGCCGGAGAAGAGTGGTTCCGGCGCGCCGACGGCCGCTTCCTGCCGGTGGAGTACCATGCGGTCCCGGTGAAGACCGAGCAGGAAGGGGTCACCGGCGCGGTGGTCAGCTTCTGGGACATCAGCGAGCGCAAGGAGGCCGAGGCCCAGCTGCACCGCGCCAAGGAGGCCGCCGAGGCGGGCAGCCGCGCCAAGAGCCAGTTCCTTGCCGTGATGAGCCACGAGATCCGCACCCCGATGAACGCCGTGGTGGGCATGGCCGAACTGCTCGCCGAGACCGAACTGGACGGCGAGCAGCAGAGCTATCTGGAGACCCAGCGGCGCGCCGCCAACACCCTGCTGGCGCTGATCGACGACATCCTCGACCTGACCCGGGTGGAGTCGGGCAAGGTGCGGCTCCACCCCGAGACGTTCGCCCTCGCCGAACTGTTCGACGAACTCACCCACTGGGTCCGTCCGCTGATCGAGAAGAAGGCCCTGGCCTTCCGCGTCGAGATCGACCCGGCGCTGCCGCCACGACTCTACGGCGACGTCTCCCGGCTGCGCCAGATCCTCTTCAACCTCGCCGCCAACGCCGCCAAGTTCACCCCCGCAGGACGAATCACGGTGACCGCGCAGGCCGCCGGCGCAGGCTGCATCCGCTTCGCGGTCAACGACACCGGCATCGGCATCCCGGCGGAGCGCCAGCAGGAGATCTTCGAGCCCTTCACCCAGGTGGACTCCACTCTCACCCGCAAATACGGCGGCACCGGCCTCGGCCTCTCCATCAGCCGCCAGCTCACCGAGGCCCTCGGCGGCGATATCACGCTCGCCAGCGACCCCGACCGGGGCAGCACCTTCACCTTCACCATTCCGCTGGACGCGGACCGGCAGCCCGCCGCCCCGCCATCACCGCCCCCCGCGGAGCCCGGCGGCGGCCGCGCCCTGAAGATCCTGCTCGCCGAGGACTCCGCCGACAACGCCGCCCTGGTCCGCGCCTATCTGAAGAAGAGTCCCCACCAGCTGGCGGTGGCGGAGAACGGCCGCGAGGCGGTGGAGATGTTCAAGGCGGCGCGCTACGACCTGGTGCTGATGGACATCCAGATGCCGCTCCTCGACGGCTACGGCGCCACCCGCGAGATCCGCGCCCACGAGCAGGCGCGCGGAACCCCGCCCATACCGGTGATCGCGCTCACCGCCCACGCCATGGACGGCGACGCCGACAAGAGCCTCGCCGCCGGCTGCGACGCCCACCTCACCAAGCCGATCAAGAAATCGGTGCTGCTGCAGGCGCTGCAACACCACGCCCTACCGCAGTAGAATCGACGCTTCGCCAAACCCAACTGCGGGCCACCATCATCAACCGGGCCATGGCACAGGCTGAGCAGTTGCTGGAGATCCTGGAAACCGTCGACGGCTATATCGAAAACAAATTGGCCTAAGGGCCCGCGAAAGAATAACTTCCTGTTTTGGGGCGTTGAGACGCCCGCCCGGCAAGGCGCGCAAAGGGGCGCATACTTGCCGTATGCAACCCTTTGCGCAACGCCGCCGGACGGAGCGGATCGGCGTTCCAAAACAGGAAGTTATTCTTTCGCGGGCCCTAAACGCCCCCGCGCGCGCCCATCAACCTTCCTCCTCATCCCGACGCTCCTCGACCCGGTCCACCCGACGCCCGAGCCGAAACGAATCGACGATCCCGATCACCCAGAACGCGAGGAGCGCCCACGAGGCGAAATCGGTCCACCGCCCGTCGCCATGGGAACGCTGTTCCACCATTCCGGCAATGGAAGCGGTATCGAGGGGAACGCTGCCCCCTTCGAGTTCCCCGACGATATCCATCGCCGTATCGACCGCCGCCGAGACGATGAAATAGAGCGCCACGGAGGTCACGAGCAGCAGCAGCCCCCCCGCCACATAGCGCTTCAGATAGAGGTGCCCGAGCCCCGGAAACACCAGGGCCGAGAGGAGGACGGCGGTTGTCGATTTCTTCATGGGCGACGCTCCGTTGCAGCTTTCGTCAAGATTGCGGGAGGCCGGGAACACCGCCTGCAATCGCCGGATGCAGACTAGGCGCGAAGTCGTGTGCAGACAAGCCCTGCCTCTTACCCACAAATCGGCCATTAGCGCCTTGGCCTGGCACTTCCGGGGGGCGCTGATGGCCGATTTGTGGGTAAGAGGCAGGGCAAAGCCGATCGTCGGAGGATTCCGCCCGACAGTCTGTTGGCGGTGCCCGACAAATTGACCGTTTGCCAATCCCTTACAATGTTTAGATCAGGAGCTTCTCAGCGGGATGCCAGCCGTTCGGCGCTTCGGCCTCCACCCCGGACCCGCCCTCGCCAAGGAATCCAGGAACCGTGTAGCGTCGTACCCCGAGTCGGCGGTAGAGTCGGCGTATTCGTTGTCCCGGGCTCCCGACGGAGGTTGACGTGACCGCAGCGACTTCAGCGCCTGACGTGCCGGTTCCACCGGTGCTCCCCATCGACCTGGGAGAGCTGGCGGCGCTGATCGATCCCGATGTCGCCGACCTGCCCACCATCCCGGCGGTGGCCCTCAAGCTGCTGCAACTGACCAGCAACGAGCGCACCGACGCCGCCGACCTGGCGCGGGTGATCGAGGCGGACGCCGCGCTCGCCGCCAAGATCCTGCGCATCGTCCACTCCCCCCTCTATCGGCTGCGCCGCCGCATCACCTCGGTGACCCACGCGGTCTCCGTCCTCGGCTTCCAGCGGATCCGCGAGATCGCCCTCGGAGTGGCGCTGTTCGAACAGTTGAGCCAGACGCCGCGCGGGCCCGCGTTCGACCCGATGGGCTTCTGGCGCCACTGCCTGTCGGTCGCCAGCCTGTGCAAGGGGCTGGCCGAGCAGACCGGCTACGACGACCTGGACACCGCCTACGTGGCGGGCCTGCTCCACGACATCGGCAAGATCATCATCGAGACCCGCGGGGCGATCGCCTACGGCGTGCTGCTCGACGACGCCCACCGCGGCAGCGGCCCGCTGATGGAGGAGGAGCGCAAGCTGTTCGGCATCGGGCACGACGACATTGGCGCCTGGTTCTGCGCCCAATGGGGGTTGCCGTCACCGCTGGTCAACGCGATCCAGCTGCACCACCGGCCCTTGGACCACCCGGAAATCGGCGACCGGGACGCCCACCTCGCCGCGCTGGTCTCCTTCGCCGACTTCATTGCCTGGACCCAGGGGATCGGCTCGGCCGACCTCCACCTCCACCCGGTGATGCCCCCCGACGTGGAGCGGCTGGTCGACCCGCGGCGCATCGACCTGCCGGCGCTGCTGCACCGGATGGACGAGGAGGTGGCGGGGATCGGCCGCTACTTCAACGTCGCCTTCCCCAGCGCGGACCAGTTGCGGGCGAATCTGCTGCAGGCGTCCATCGAGCTGGGGCGCATCAACGCCTCGTTCCACTTCGCCCTCGGCGGGAGGCCCGCCGTCGGGCGTGGGGGAATCCCCTCGAGCTTGACGGTGCCCCACCACAGCCTCGATCCCGAGGAGATCATCCCGCGCACCCTCCAGGCGATTCACGAGGACTTCGCCTGTGGGCGGATCATGATGTATCGCATCGATCTGGACAGCCGCAGCCTGGTGTTCGAACACCTCTTCCCCGACTCGGCGGAGCGCGAGCGCTACCGCGACGACCCCATCCCGATCATCGGCCAGTCCGGCGCCTTCCTGGAGTGCCTGCGCACGCGCGTGCCGCAGCGGGTCGGCGGTGCAACACCGGTGGAGCAGCAGGCGCTGGCGCGGCTCAACGCCCGCGAACTCGCGGTGCTCCCGATCGTCGGGGGCAACCGGGTGGTGGGGATGCTGCTGATCGACGACCCGCTCGCCCACGAGCCGGTGTCGGCGGGGGTGCTGGCGGCGGTGGCGACCGTCGCCAACGAGCTGGGGGCGGCGCTGGAGAACGCCCGCCTCTACAGCGACACCCGGCGCGACGCGACCCACGACGGCCTGACCGGGCTGCTCAATCGCCGTGCGCTCGCCGAGCGGCTGGCGGCGGCCATCCGGCGCAGCCGGCGAAGCGGCAGCCCGATGGTGGTGGGGATGGCCGACATCGACCACTTCAAGTCGTTCAACGACACCTTCGGCCACCCGGTGGGCGACCGCGTGTTGAAGATCGTCGCCGACATCCTGCGCGCCTCCGGCCGTCCGCGCGACGTGGTGGGGCGTTACGGCGGCGAGGAGTTCATCTTCATCATGGAGGAGGCCAACCTCGACGGGGGGCGGGTGATGGCGGAGCGTTTCCGGCGCGCGGTCGAGGCGCGCGGGCGGCTGATGCTGGAGCGGTTTCCCGGCCATCCGCTCACCGTGACCGTCGGCCTGGCGGAGTGGCCGGGTGCCTTCGACAGCGCCGAGGCGCTGGTGGCGGCGGCCGACGCCGCGCTCTACCGCGGCAAAGGGGCGGGACGGAACCGGGTGGAGTGGAGTGGTCGGTGACCGAGCCAAGCGGGAGGCGACTTTGCTACAATGGAAGATTACTTTTTTGCGTGACGGCCACCATGGTAACGAAAGCCCTCCCCCTCAGCGCAGAGCAGCTTGACGCGGTGCTGCAACAGCACGATACGCCGTTTTATCTCTATTTCGAGGATCAGATCAGGGCCAATGCGCGCGCTCTGAAAAAGGCCTTTTCGTGGGCCCCCGGGTTCAAGCAGTACTTCGCCGTCAAGGCGACGCCGACGCCCGTCATCGTCGACATCCTTCGTCAGGAGGGGTTGGGCGTCGATTGCAGCTCGCTGTCCGAGTTGGTGTTGGCGGAGAGGCTCGGTATTCGCGGTGAAAACATCATGTTTTCGTCCAATTTCACGCCGCAGGAAGAGTACCGAAAGGCGGCGCAGCTCGGCGCCATCATCAATCTGGATGACGCGGCTCATATCGGGTTCGTCAGCGAGTCGATCGGTCTGCCCGATACCTTGTCGATCCGCTACAACCCCGGTTCATTGAAGGCCGGAAACCAGATCATCGGCCGGCCGGAGGATTCGAAGTTCGGATCGACCCGCGAGCAGATCATGGAGGCCATGCGTTTTCTGACGGCAAAGGGCGTCAAGCGGCTGGGTCTGCATACCATGGTCGCCTCCAATGAACTCGATGAAAACTATTTCGCCGATACGGCGGAGATCATGTTCGAATTTGCCCTTGAATTGGCAAGGAAACATGGCGTGACCATCGATTTCATCAATTTGGGTGGTGGGATCGGCGTGGCCTATCGTCCGGAGGAGACGGCCCCTTCATTTGCGGTGATCGGGGAAAAGATACGACAGAAGTACACCGACATCATTACTGGCAACGGCCTGCCCGACATCCGTCTGTTTCTTGAGATGGGCCGGTCGGTAACGGCCTCCGCCGGCTACCTGATTTCCCGGGTGGAGCACGTCAAGAAGACCTTTAAGACCTACGTCGGCATCGATGCGAACATGGCCAATCTGATGCGGCCGGGCATGTATGGCGCCTACCATCACATCGAGGTGGTGGGAAAGGAAGGCGAAGCAAAGGATGTGAAGTGTGATGTCGTCGGCTCCCTTTGCGAAAACAACGACAAGTTCGCGATCGACCGAATGCTGCCTCCGACCGAGCGGGGGGATGTCGTGGTGATCTTCGATGTGGGCGCCCACGGCCACTCCATGGGCTTCAACTACAACGGAAAGCTGCGCTCGGCAGAGCTGCTTTACACCGCGGAGGGCGCTGTGCGGGTCATCCGCCGTGCGGAGGCGGTCGACGACTATCTCAAGACGGCGGTTTTTCCTTGAGGAGTCGAATCGCCTCAGCGCATCGTCGCTTCGCTGATCCCGCTCGCCTGCCCCTGGGTGACCTCCTCGTGCACGTTGCTCACCGTCCCCACCGTGGCGTCGCGGCCGAGCACGAAGTCCTGGTCCTCGACGATCACCCGGTAGGCCTTGTCGAGCTGTAGCGCGCGCTCGCGGGAGGGTACCAGCAGCAGCGAGATGTCCCCGTGCAGCGCGTCGAGGGCGCTCTCGTTGGCGGTGCCGTCGGCATTGAAGAAGCGCGCGATCACCTCCTGGTTGGCGCGGAACTCGTCGCCGGCGCCGTTGGTGGTCAGGTAGCGGGAGTACTCATAGGAGCCGTCGGCGCGGCGCGGCTCGGGAATGCCGGTGATACCCTTCTGGCTCCAGTGGTACCAGCCGCTGCGCCAGGCGTCGCGATCGGCGAACTTGCGCGGGAAGGAGAAGACGGTGTCGGTGGTGGCGGAGAGGCCGCCGTGGCAGCCCATGCAGAAGAAGGTCTCCTCCTGGCTCTGCGGGCGCAGCTCGCCGGCGGCGTCTTCGATGAAGCCCTGGTAGAGCCACCCCTGGGTGCCCATGCCGCGTTCGAAATCGCCGATCAACGCCTTGGTGGCGTCGGCGTCGAGGCGCCGCTCGGTCGCCTCCAGGGTGGCGACGCCCCACAGCTCCGAGTAGTTGCGCCAGGCGCGCTTGCGGGCGTAGCGCAGCTCCTTCATGCGCGGGCTCAGGGCGATGCCGCCGCCGTCGGTGGGGTCGAGGTAGCGCACGCTGTGGAGGAATTCGGTCCCCTCCGGGAAGAGGCCGCCGGCCAGGTGCAGCTCGCCGCTCTGCTGCAGCTCCCGCGCCTTGCCGACATAGGACATGGTGCGGCCGGCGCGGGGGTCCCAGTCGAAGGTGATTCTCTGCGCCACACCGAGGTTGCCGTCGCCGTCCAGGTCGACGCCGAAGGCGGTCTCGTCCACCGCTTCGGTCGGCACCGACGCCTGTTTTACCACCGCCTCGACGATCGCCAGATTGACCCGGTAGGTGGCGAGGTCCGGGGTGCCGTCGGCGCGCGTCCAGAAGGGTTGGGCGAGGCGGATCAGCACGTCGTCGGTGGAGCCGTTGGTGGGCCAGAAGGTGCCGAGGAAGGGGTAGTAGGCGAACGCCCGCCAGCCGGTGTAGCTGCCGTCGGGGGCGTGGTCGAAGCCCAGTTCGTCGAAGTCGAACCAGGCGTCGGGGATGTAGCCGTCCCAGCGGCCGTCGCCGTCCAGGTCCCACCCCGCCGGCAGGTGGCGCAGCTTCTCGGCGAGGATCAGCGTGCCGTCGGCGGTGCGGTAGTTGTCGCGGCGCACGTAGTCGAGGATCTGCCCGTCGTCGATGGCGGCGATGCGCGCGGTGCGGTCTTCGAACAGGTTGGTGTAGGGGTTGCGGGTCGCCGCATGGGGGAAGGCGTACTCCAGCTGGAGGCCGCGGCCGTCGATGTAGTTGGGCGTGGTGCCCTGGGCGTGGCAGCTGTAGCAGGGGTTGTGGACGCCGCCCCGGCCATCCTCGGTCTTGGTGTAGCACTGGGCGGTGATGTAGGGGGTGGGGTTGCTCAGGGTGAGGTCCTTGAGGTCCACCGTGGCCGCCGGGGTGTTGGTGCTCGCGAGTAGTGCAGCGCCGAGCGCGGTCGCGTAGAGGAGGAACCGATTGGGGGTAGAGGGCTTAAGCATGGCTGCCTCCGTAGGCGCAGTAGTGAAAATTCAGTAGAGATGAACCGCGGTCGTAGGGTGGATAAGGGATAGCGCATCCACCGCAACGAAACGGTCCCAATCGAGTAGCTGCTGCCCCGCCGTTGTGGATGCGCTATCGCTTATCCACCCCATGGGGCTCATTTTCAGGGGTTCGTTGGAACGAAAACCCCACGGTCGTCCGTGACCGTGGGGTGCTTCCTTGCGGTGTCCCGCCGCGGATCGGGAGACCCGGGCGCGGAGGGACGTTCCATTTTCTTATTGGGCGGCAACCCCGATGTAACCCACCGCGGTGTGCGCACCGTCGCCCGGGTGCTGGGCCACCACGGAGATGTAGGGCCAGCCGTTGACGTTGAGGTGCCAGTAGACCGAGGTGGACTCGGCGCCTTCCGGCATGGTGGCGACGCGGGTGAGGATGTTGCGCTGGGTGTCGAAGGACCAGACGGTGTTGTTGTCGTGGACGCCGTCGTCGCCGATCAGCAGCTCGCCGGTGTTGGGGTCCATCGAGACGTTGTCGGGGTTGGCCACGCTCCCGGTGTCGCAGGTGTCCTTGCGGTTCGGGTTGCCGGTGTCGCGGCCGGCGATCATGCCGTACATGTTGACCACCACGTACTCGCTGGCGATGGTGTTGCCGGCGGTGTCGACGATCCCGCTCATGTGGGTCCCGTCCACCACGTCGAGGCCGTAGACGCCGCCGCAGAAGTTGGGGTCGGTGAGCTGCACGTGGTTGTGGCCGCCGATGTCGTAGCGGTTGTCGCCCTTCTCGAAGGAGTAGCCGTTCATCATGCCGCGGGAGATCTCGCTCATCGACACGTAGAGGCGACGGTCGGCCGGGTCGAAGCTGATCCCTTCCTCCTTGCGGAACTCGGTGGTGGCGCCCAGGTAGCCGGCGTAGAGACGGGTCTCCAGGCGCGAGGCGAGGGTTGCGATGTCGGTGTCGCCGGTGCCGTCGCCGTCGGTGTCGAACTGGCCGCTCTGCAGCTTCACGCAGACCAGACGGGGATCGTAGGCGTTGACCGGGGTGTAGTCGCTGCTCGGGCAGGTGCCGTCGCTGTTGGGGGTCTCCTTGAGGAACAGGTCACCGAAGGTGATGCCCTCGTCGGTGGGGGAGCTCTCGACCAGGGCGGCGTGGATCGAGGCGCTGTCGGAGTGGCCCAGGTTGATCCAGCTGATGGTCGCCTCGCCCATGCCGCGGCCGGAGGTCTGGTTCCAGCGGGCGGCGTAGAGGGTGCCGGCGTCGAGGTTGCCGGCGGTGTCGGCGATGAACATGAAGAAGCCGGTGTTGGCGCCGTCATCCGACATGTAGACGGTCTTGCTGTCGGGCATCACATAGGAAAGCTCGTGGGAGAAGCGGCCCATGGCGTAGTGCTTGGTCACCGTGGTCTCGCCGTTGGCGCCGGTGATGGCGATCTCCGGCACCCAGCCGTAGTAGTAGCCGAAGGTGTCGGCGCCGACGCCGGTCTCGGTGTCGCTACGCTCGCCGACGGCGTTGCTCAGGCCGTTGTAGTCGGCGATGCCGAGCATGTGCTCGTCGTGCCAGCTCTCGTCGCCGAACCAGGCGATGCTGGACTGACGGGCCCACGCCGGGGCGGTGTCGTAGGCGGTGGCGGTGGGGTCGAAGCTGACCATCGGCGGCTCGTACTCCTCGGAACCGAGGTGGGTGCCCCAGGGGGTGACCATGCCGGCGCAGTTGACGTACATGCCGAAGACGCCGGAGGTGTCCACCGGGCGGGTGGCGACCGCGGTGAGGCGGCCGGTGGCGGACTGCTGGAGCTTGGTGACGTAGGCGCCGCCGATGGTGGACTCCAGTTGGGTGATGGCGAAGACCTCGGTGGTGTCACCGTCCTGGTAGGTGAGCAGCGAGGTGTAGTCGGGGCCGCTCTCCTGGTCGGAGACGCGGACGGAGCCGTCGCCCATGGAGAAGTTGTTGCCGTCCTTGTCGACCCAGGCGCCCCAGGTGACGGTGCCGGTGCCGCCGAGCAGCGGCAGCTCGTCGCCGGAGCGGTAGAGCACCTGGTACTCCAGCGGGACCTCGACGCCGTTGACCATCGCCGAAGGGGTGGTGCGCACGGTGGAGCGCTCCTCGGCGGTGGCGGGCACGGAGAGGTTGGTGAACTGGAAATTGTCGGGGGTCTGTACCCCCAGGCCGGGGATCGAGGCCTTGGTCGCCGTGTCGGCTTCGGTGCCGGCGCAGGCGGCGCCGGCGAAGGCCAGGGCCAGGGCGAGCGCCAGCGGCTTCTTGGTGAAGGTGGTCATCGAGTGCATCGGTACAGTTCCTCGTCGGTGGCTGCGAGGTCCCCGATGCCGGCGGACGAGGAGAGCGTTTGCTGCTCGACGGGCCGACAGCGCGGAACCTTACGTGGCAAAGAGGAACGCAGTGTCGACGTGCTTGATGTCGGGAGTAGGACGATTTGGTTATGGATTGATTAACGAATTGTGACAGCTAGGCGGGCGCCCTCTCCGGTACGATGCTGAAACAGATGGTGTAGCGCAGCCGTCCCTCCCGCGGTGGAAGGCAGCGATGGGCCAGGGTGATCGGGTCGAAGAGGACCGCATCGCCCGCCTTCAGGTCGTAGGCGAGGACCTCGGTGCTCAGGCCCAGCTGTTCGAGGGCTTCGGTCACGTCCTGTTTGCGCTCGTCCAGGGCCATCGGCAGTTGGCCGGCCTGGCGCAGTCTCTTGGTGCGCTCCACATCCACCATCACGGTATTGCCGCCATGTTCGGCGACCGGATTGAGGTAGACGAAGAGCTTGTGGGTGTTTCTCGTCCCGGTATCGAGGTGCCAGTAGGTGTTGAGGAGGTTGGTCGATGCGCGGGAGTCGACCGCCTCGAAGAGCGGCCAACGCGGTTTGACGGGGCCTTGAAAATAGGCATCCAGCAGCGTGTTGAGCTCGCCGGTGAAGAGGCGCTCTTCGCACTCGCGGAGGAGTTCCGCGGTAACCCTCTCCGTCTCCCCGTCGGCGCGGGCGTGCTCGTAGCGGGCGATCATCCCGGCGCACAGGGGGGCGGGCAGCACGTTGTGGAGGTGCAGCGAGAGGTGGCGTTGCAGGTGGTCGACGTCTTGTTCGATGTTCATGGTGAGGGGCCTGTCGGGTGGCCGCCGAGCGGCGACGGCGGAGGATTGGAAGCGGCGCGGTTGGGCTGATGGAGCGACTCGCCGCAATGGGGACAGTGGCGGTGGTGGACGAGGTGCAGGTTCTTGCGCGCGATCTTGTCCAGCAGGCGCCGGGCGTCCGCCTCGTCCAGGCCCAGCTCGGTGCGCAGGTACTCCAGCTCCCAGCGCTCCTCCTGGGAGATGTGGCCGTCCTCGAGCACCTCGTGGACGCGCTTGGCGTACTCGTCGCGGCGTCGGCGCATCTGCTCGGCGAAGCCGGAGGCGAGGATGCCGGAGGGGAGCGCGACCATGCCGACGCCGATGACGGTGATCATCCCGCCGAAGAACTTGCCCAGCGGGGTGATCGGGGTGACGTCGCCGTAGCCGACCGTGGTCAGGGTGGCCATCGCCCACCACATCGCCTCGGGGATGCTGCCGAAGGCCTCCGGCTGGACCTTGTGCTCGATCATGTAGATGCCGCTCGCCGCCAGGATGAGCATGACGAAGAGCATGAAGAAGGAGGCCCCGAAGGCGCGCCGCTCCTCGCTGAGAACGTCGAGCAGGACGTTCATCGCCGGCGAGTAGCGGGTGAGCTTGAGTACCCGCAGTAGCCGGATCACGCGCAGGAAGCGCAGGTCCACCGCGGTGAAGATGCCGAGCAGGAAGGGCAGGATCGCCAGCAGGTCGATGATCGCGGTGGCGGTCAGCATGTATCGCAGACGACCCGACAGCGGATTGCGGTCGAAGGCGTTGGGCCGATCGATGCTGCTCCAGACCCGGAACAGGTATTCAACCGAGAAGACCAGGACCGAGAAGAATTCGAAGCCGAAGAATTCGCTTTCGTAGGTGGCGTAGACCGAGGGCACCGACTCGATGATGATGGCCCCTACGTTGAGCATGATCATGCCGATCAGAAAGAGGTCGACCGCACGGCCGGTGGGGTCCCCGCGGTGGCTCACCTCGAGGATCTCGGCGACCCGCTTGCGGATTTCCAGATAGGTCATGTCGCTCCTCTCCGGGTTGGAAGGCGACAGGGTATCGCGAGGTCAAGGCAAAGTCTTTCCCTCGCTACGGAAGCTGGCGGGAAATACTCGATAGAGGGGATCATCGGGGCGGGAAGGGCGCAGCGAAAACCGCCGTGGCGCCTTACCCATCGGCACCGGGGGTCGAATCGATACTCGCTCTGCGGCAGGTACCGAGATACGTGCGGGAGGAGACCCGCCGGCGTTTCGGCGAGAGGGAGATGCGAGCCGGCGAAGCGGCGGGGAAAGTTTAGGGCCCCGCGATTTCGCGCAGCCGTGCCGCGTCGAGGGTCTCCACCGCCCCGCGGCGGGTGCGCACCCTCCCCTGCGCCACCAGCTCGCCGAGGAGCCGTGCCACCACCTCGCGGGTGGTGCCGATCGGTACCGACCGCGTCCGCTGCTCGCCGTAGCCTCTCGAACGTCGCCCGAAGCACGGGCGTCGCCGACCGATCCGCCGGCCCAACGAAACCGACGAGAGGCAATCGACCATGAAATCCATGCTCTTCGCACTCCTCTTGGCTCTTCCCCTGGCCGTCCACTCTCTGTCTGCCACGGCCGGGATCCCACGCCTGGAGAAGGGGCGCACCGCGGTGTTGATCACCGATCCGCAGGACGACTTCCTGCGAGGCGGTCGAGGCGCCGGGGCGCTGAGCGATCCCGCGGGGGCGTGTCGGACGGCACGCCCCGTCAACGGGTAGAATCCCGGGAACACCCTCAAGGAGAGCCGCCGTGAGCCGTGATCTTCGCCCTGCCGATACCCCGGAGCCGCCCTACTATGCGGTGATCTTCACCTCCCTGCGCACCGCCGGTGACGACGGCTACGGGGAGACGGCGCAGCGCATGCTGGAGGCGGCGCGCCGCCAGCCGGGATTTCTCGGTGTGGAGTCGGTGCGTGACGGGTTGGGGATCACCGTCTCCTATTGGCAGAGCCTGGAGGCGATCGCGGCGTGGAAGGCGGACGCCGAGCACCGCCTCGCCCAGCGCGAGGCGCGCCGATGGTACGCGGCGTTCCGCGTGCGGGTGTGCCGGGTGGAGCGGGCGTCCGGGTTTTAGCGGGACCTGCCGGTGCAGGCCGTTCGCGGTGCCGATAGGGAGGTGGGGGGCTATTCGTTCCGTGCGGTGCCCCCGTTTTTCACGGCGCGCGCGGCGCGCCCTATAGGGCGGCACCGCGGCCGCCACGGCCTTTCCGTCGGCACCGCCGGTGGGAAGAGCCTCGACGCTGCGCTGGGCACGCCTCCCCGATCGCTAATGATCCCGGCCCACCAGATCGCGGTAGGCGTGCCAGCTGGCGTAGGCCATCAGCGGCAGGAGCACGATCATGCCCACCAGCCAGGTGGCGAAGCCGATGGCGGTGAGCGCGCTGACGATCGCCGCCCACAGGATCATCGGGCCGGCGTTCCTCCCTACCGCCATCAGGCTGGTGAGCACCGCGCGGAAGGGGTTGCCCTCGGGGCGGTCGAACAGCATCGGGTAGGAGACGGCGCTCACCGCGAAGGCGAGCAGCGCGAACAGCAGGGCGACACCGAGGAACGGAACGAGCCATTGCGCGCCGAGTCCCGCCGCGAGCAGCAGCGGCAGGTCGCTGCCCGGCAGCCGGTCGATGCCGCCGAAGAAGCCGGCGGTGACGAACATCGCCACGTTCAGCCAGCTCAGCACCACGAACATCGTGACCAGCGACATCAGCACGACGTTGGTGTTGTCGCGCAACGCCCGCACCGTGTCGCCGAAGGTGGCCCGCTCGCGTCGGTCGTGGGCGCGGGGGACCGCATACAGGCCGACCGCGATCAGTGGGGCGACCAGCAGGAAGGCGACGAGCAGGGTGGGCAGCGCCTGGACGTAGTTGTAGGTAAAGGCGGCGAACAGCAGGAGTGCGCCGAAGGCCGAGAAGAGCATCCCGTAGTAGAGGCTGATGCCGGGGGCGCGGCGCAGGTCCCCCCAGCCGCGAACCAGCCACTGCCACGGTTGCCGCCAGCCGATGGTGCGGATCTCCGGCAGATGGACGGAGTTCTGGGTGGAAAATTCGGTATAGGTGGTCATGGCGCACACTCCTCCGATGGAAAAGGGAGCGCCGGATGAGGTGATCGGGCGGCATGGCGACACCCGCGACCCGCCCTCACGACCCTGCCCGAAGCCCCGGGACCCGATAGGCACCACCTGACAGGTGGCGTTTTCCTGAAGCCTAGACGGCAATTCAGAGTAATCAACTCAACTTTTTTGTGGGGTGCGTCGCTCGAATGGATTGGGGGCGCCCTTTGCCGTCACGGGCCGGGGCAGGGTTTGACGTCACGCTGTTCGGTGGCGCTCCCTTTCACCGCCCGCCCTCTCCCTCACAAATGCCGATTTCACGCTTGGCGATTCTTCCCGCTGCCCCGAGCAGGTATGATCGTCGCCTTGGGAGTGTCATGTGCCCGCTGCTCCCCCTATTCACCGGCCCCCCCAAGAAGGGCCGAGCGCGACTTCGCGGATGAACAACCGATTCGTCACCTTCATTGTCGACAACGCCCACTTCAGCGCCCTGGTGGCGTTCATCGTGGTCTTCTTCGGCCTCACCTCGCTCTCCGAGATCAACGTCGCCCAGGATCCCGACATCGACTACCCGGTGGTGCTGGTCAAGCTCTATCTCGCCGGTGCGCCCCCCGAGCGGGTGGAGCGCAACGTGGTCTACCCGGTGGAGGGGGAGCTGCGCGGGATCAACGGCATCACCAGCCTGCGTACCACCATCGGCTACAACCACGCCTTGATGGTGCTGCGCTTCCAGCCCCACTTCGAGACCTCCACGAAGATGCGCGAGGTGGAGACCGCGATCAACCAGATCAAGCGCAAGCTGCCCGCCGATCTGGAGTACCAGCTGGTCAACGCCACCACCTCCGAGATGCTCAGCGCCTTCCTGATCTCCTTCCGCGCCCCGTGGCTGCCGCCGCGGGAGCAGGAGGCGGCGGCCCGCGACCTGATCACCGAGCTGCAACAGGTCGACGCGCTGAAGAGCATCGCGCTGCTCCAGGTCGATCGCGAGGTGGTGGTCGAGATGGACCCGGCGCGGCTGCACCGTGCCGGCGTCTCGGTCCAGCAGGTGCTCGACGAGGTGGCCTCGCGCAACGCCGCGGCGGTCAGCGGCAGCCGTGAGCTGGGTGACGACTACCTGCGTTTCACCGGCCCCGACAAGCAGTACCAGCGCGAGGAGGATATCCAGCACACGGTGCTCCACGGCGCCGGCGGCAAGGCCCTGACGCTGGACGTGCTGGGCCGGGTCTACCCGCGTGCCCAGGGCGGCCAGGGGGTGGTCACCCACTACGACGGCCACGCGGCGCAACTGATCCGGGTCGGTGTCGAGAGCAGCCGCAGCAACATCATCGACGTCAAGCGCTCGCTGCAGCAGGTGCTCGATCAGTTCAAACAGCGCTTCGCACAAGAGCCGCAGATCGAGTTGGTGTTCGATCAGGCGCGCGAGGTGGACGTGCTGCTGCGCAACCTGGTCTACAGCTTCTTCCAGGGCATGGCGATCCTCTTCCTGGTGCTGATGTTCTCGGTCGGGCTGCGCTCGACCTTGATCATCTCCAGCCTGCTGCCGCTCTCCTTCCTGATGGCGATCCTGCTGCTGAGCTTCACCCCCTTCGGCATCCAGCAGGTGTCGCTGGCCGGCTTCATCATCGCCCTGGGGCTGGTGGTGGACAACGCCATCGTGGTCACCGACAACGCCTTCATCCTCCAGCGCTACCGCGGCTACTCGCCGCGGGATGCCGCCATCGAGGGCACCTCCCAGGCGATCGGCCCGCTGATCTCCTCGACCCTGACCACCGTGCTCGCCTTCGCCCCGGTGTTCCTGCTCAGCTCGGATACCACCCTCTACCTGCGCAGCCTCAGCGCCTCGATCTGGCTCTCGCTGCTGGCTTCGCTGTTCATCTCGGTGACCATCATCACCCTGCTGCTGTCGCGTTTCGGCTGCCTCGGCTCGATCTTCAGGCTGCCCGACATGCCGAGCTTCCTGGTCGCCCTGATCCCCTTCCGCGAGCACATCTACAAGCGGATCCTGCGCTTCACCGTGCGCTGGCGCTTCCTCACCCTGGGCGCCTTCGTGCTGCTGCTCGGTGGCGCCGGGGTGCTCGCCGGCGGCATGAAGCTGGAGATCTTCCCGGTCACCGGCAACCCCTACTTCACCGTCAACATCACCCTGCCCAAGCACTACACCGACGAGGGGCGGCGCAGGATCGTCGATGAGGTCGAGGCGGGGCTCGCCGCCGAGCCGCGGGTCCAGCACTACGCCTGCGTCGGCGGCAACCTGCTGCTCCAGGTCAACGTCAGCATGGATGCCAAGGGCGACATCGCCTGCCTGGTGGAGACCGACACCGGTGCCGAGGGGCCGCTGATGGAGACCAAGGCCTCATTGGAGAAGCGCTACCAGCCGCTCTCGGAGCTGGCCGACATCAACCTCTCGCTGTTCAAGTTCAAGGACGCCACCTACCGCTCGCCGTTCACCGTGGTGCTCTCCGGCGGCGATTCGCGCCAGCTCCAGGCCTACGGCCGGCAGATCCACGACGCGCTGCTCCCCGTCCCCGGGGTGAAGAGCCTCGACAACCCCGCCAAGTCCAATCAGCCCGGTTTCCGCCTCGACTTCGACTACGAGCGCGCGGCGCGGCTCGGTATCGACAAGGCCCAGGTGGACGGCTACGTCGCCATGCTCACCTACGGCTACGAGTTCGACCGCTTCCGTGACAGCCGCGGCAACGAGTCGCCGATCCTGCTCAAGCTCACCGATGGCGGCGGCGATCTGGCCCGCGCCCTGCGCGAGATCCTGCTCACCGGCGCCGATGGCCTGCAGGTGCCGCTCGGCGAGGTGGTCAACCTCTCCCTCTACGAGAGCGAGAGCGAGATCTCGCACATCGACTTCAAGCCGCAGTTGGAGATTGACGTCTGGCTGAAGCCTGGTGAGAGCGCCGAGACGGTGGCCGCGCGGGTCGAAGAGCGGCTGGCGAAGCTCGAGCCGCCCCACGGCGTGAAGGCGGAGATCGGCGGCGTGCTCGCGCGCAAGGCCGCCGAGTTCCAGGGGTTGGGCAAGGGGGCGCTGTTCATCGCCGCCTCGATCTTCGCCATCTTCGTGCTCCAGTTCCGCTCCTTCCTGCAGCCGCTGATCGTCTTCTCCGCCATCCCCTTCTGCCTGATCGGCGTGGTCGCCGGGCTGGAGGTCACCGGCATGCCGATCACCTTCTTCGCCGCGGTGGGTATCACCAGCCTGATGGGCATCGTGGTCAACGACTCGATCCTGCTGGTCGACGAGGCCAACCGCCTCGGCCGCGAGCGGCCCGAACTGTCGATCGACGAACGGGCGATCGAGGCGGCCCGCGCCCGCTTCATGCCGATCCTGCTCACCTCGGTGACCACCGTCGCCGGCCTGGTCCCCCTGGCCATGGCCGACACCCCCTTCAAGGTGATGGCGATCACCATCATC
The DNA here is from genome assembly GCF_054657215.1 of Endothiovibrio diazotrophicus. Taxonomy (NCBI): domain Bacteria; kingdom Pseudomonadati; phylum Pseudomonadota; class Gammaproteobacteria; order Chromatiales; family Thioalkalispiraceae; genus Endothiovibrio; species Endothiovibrio diazotrophicus. The sequence goes on along the minus strand of NZ_BAAHXB010000023.1, from coordinate 15,740 downwards.
GGCGGTCTCAGCAGCTCCACCCTGCTGCTGCTGTTCCTGGTCCCGGCGCTCTACTCGTTCCTGTCGCCGCGGGAGAAGATCAACGCGGAGGAGTCATGAAGAGAACGATCGCCGCCCTCGCCCTGCTGCCTGTCCTGCTCCTAACCCGGCCGGCGACCGCCGCCGACGAGGCCTATCCGGTCACCACCGCACCGCTGGAGCGCGCCCGGGTGCAGGCCACCGTGGAGGCCTACGGCCGGGTGGCCGAACGCCCCCACTACCTCTACTTCGAGGTGGCCGGTAACCTCGCCCTGCTGCACGCCGACGTCGGCGACGAGGTGAGCGCCGGCCAGCTGCTGGCCGAGCTGGACACCCGCGACATCGACAACCAGCTCAGTCAGGCCGAGGAACAGGTCAACCACACGCGGATCAAATACCAGCAGTACCGCCAGCTGAAGAGCCGCGAGGCCGCCTCCCGTGACCAGCTGGAGGATCGGCGCCACGACTACGAACTGGCCCAACTGGATCTGGCCAACCTCAAGGAGCTGCGCACCAAGCACGAGCTGCACGCCCCCGTCGCCGGCCGGGTGGTCGACCGCCTGGTGGACTTCCCCGGCCCGGTGGCGACCAGCACCGCCATCTTCCAACTGCGCAGCGCCGCCTACCCCCCGCTGGTCAGCGTCGACCTCACCCAGCGTGAGGTGGCCGCGGTGCAGGTGGGCGACCGCGCCCGCGTCGCCCTCCCCGAGACGCCGGGTCTGGAGCTGCACGGCAAGGTGACCAGGATCCGTGCCGGCTCCCTCAGCGACGGCCTGTTCAGCGTCGACCTCACCCTCGACCCGCCGCCCGACGGAGTCCACCTGCAGGACGGCATGCAGGTGGAGGCGACCATCGCCGCCGGCGAGGCCCACGCCGGCTACGCCGTGCCGATCACCGCGCTGCTCTCCATCGACGGTGACAGCGGCCGCTTCTTCGTGGTGGCCGACGGCAAGGCCAAGTCGGTCACCGCCCACCTCAGCCGCATCGTCGGCGACCGCGTGCTGCTCGCCGACGACCTCTCCGCCTACGCCCGCGTCGTCGTCCGCGGCCAGTACCAGCTCACCGACGGCGCCCCGCTCCGGGAGACCCCCGTCGGCGCGAAATAGGGCGGGCCGCGCGCGCCACGGCCACTCCGTCGGCACCCCCGTTCTACGAGAGCTCGGCCGGTTCAGTGACCAATTGGAGATGGCCGGTGAGGTGAAAGGGGTCCCTTCATGGGAGATCGGCGGCGCCGGGGAACCCCAGTTGGCGCCACGCCTCGTAGACGGCGATGGCGACGCTGTTGGAGAGGTTGAGGCTGCGGCTCGTCGGGACCATCGGCAGACGCAGGCGGTGGTCGGCGGGGATCGCGTTGAGCACGTCGTCCGGCAGGCCGCGGGTCTCCGGCCCGAAGAGCAGCGCGTCGTCTTCGTGGAAGTCCACTTGGTGGAACGGCCGCGCGCCCTTGGTGGTGAAGGCGAACAGGCGGGCCGGCGCCACCTCCTGTAGAAACGCCTCCAGACTCTCATGCTCCTTCAGTCTCGCCCACTCGTGATAGTCGAGGCCGGCGCGCCGCAGCCGGCGGTCGTCCAGCTCGAAGCCGAGGGGGTGGATCAGGTGGAGGGCGGCGTCGGTGTTGGCGCAGAGCCGGATCACGTTGCCGGTGTTGGGCGGGATCTCCGGCTGAAACAGGACCACATGCAGCATGCCGCCATTTTCCGCTAGCTTGGCGGTATCGCCAAGCGGCGTCTGACTCGAAAATCACTCGGCGACGATCACCCGGTTGCGCCCCTCGTGCTTGGCGCGGTACAGGGCGGCGTCGGCGCGCTTGAACAGTTCGGTGCCGCTCTCGCCGCCGAGCCATTGGGCGACGCCGATGCTCACCGTCATGGTGATGGCGAGGTCGCCGCAGGGGTGGTGGCGGCCGTCGACGTGGTCCCGCAGCCGCTCGGCCAGCCGTGCCGCCCCCTCCAGGGGGGTGTCGCGGAGCAGAATGACGAACTCCTCGCCGCCGTAGCGGAATAGCGAGTCGGCCTCGCGGATGCAGTGCTGGGCGCTCTCCACCAGCGATTGCAGGGCGCAGTCGCCGGTGGTGTGGCCGAAGTGGTCGTTGATCGCCTTGAAGCGGTCGATGTCGGCCACCGCCAGGGAGAGGGGGGCGCCTTGGCGTCGGGCCAGGGAGACCTCGTGGAGTAGCGCCTCGTCGAAGGCGCCGCGGTTGCCGATGCCAGTCAGCGGGTCGACGTAGGCGCCCTGGATTGCCCGTCGATAGAGCAGGGCGTTGCGCAGCGGGTGGGCGAGCAGTCCGCTGAGGCGGAGCAGTCGCCGCCGCTCCTCCTCGTCGAAGGGGTGGCCCCGGTAGTAGGTGAGCCGGCCGAGGGGCTCGCCGTTGATGGTCAGCACGCCGCCGCACTGGTGGCCGGAACAGACCCCGTGGAGTTCCTCCAGCTCCTCAATCGGGTGGCGGTAGGCGAGCCCGCCGTGGCTTACCAGTGGGCGTACGCCGCTGGAGAAGAGGCGGATCAGCGACTCCACGTCGAGGGTGGTCTGCAGGTCCTGGAGCAGGGTGACCAGGCGCAGCGTCGGTTCCCCGTCGGTCGTTTCGCTTTCCATGGCGAGGGCGAGATTCCCCCACAACAGGTGGTGCAGATCCAGCGGGTGCAGATCGCGACCGGTCGCTTGTGGATTCATGGTCATCACGGAGTACTCCGTTGCGTGGCTTTCTTCGCAAAGCGGGATGCCAGTTTCGTGCCATCGCTTCTGTGTTTTTTTTGAATCAATGGGTTAGGTGTGGCTTGCCGCGCCGGCGGGGCGCCGGGTGGCAACTGGCTGCCGCTATTGGGAGGAGGCAGGTTGCCGGGGAACATCAGTGAATTCGTATCTGCTGATGCGGGTTTTCCCCACTGGCGTGACCCGGGCGGGCGGGGGGAAAATTGGCCCTCGTACACGGAGCCTCTGCGATGAAACCGATCTTTCGACTCCTTTCCCTGCTTCTGCTGTTGGTCGCGGCGACCGCCCGCGCCGAGCTGGCGGTCCCGCTGGCCGATGATTTGGCCGCCGACGGGCGCGATGCGACCGCCCGCGGCGTTGCCGTGCTGCTGGTCTTTTCCGCCGAGCACTGCGGCTACTGCGAAAAGCTGGAGGAGAACGTCCTTCGGCCGCTGCTGGTCAGCGGCGCCTACGACGACAAAGTGCTGGTGCGCAAGGTGATGGTGGATGATGCCCGCACGCTCGTCGATTTCGATGGCCGTGAGCGGGACTCCCTCGATCTGGCCGATCGCTATCGTGCCTATCTCACCCCCACCGTCCTGCTGGTGGATGCCCGCGGCCGTCCCCTGGCCCCTCGGCTACGCGGCATCAACTCCGTCGACTACTACTGGGAGGACCTGGATGGCGCCATCGATCAGGCGCTGGCCAAGCTGCGTACCAGTGGTGCGATCGCCCGCACCGAATAGCGTTTTCCGTCTCTCCCTTCCTTTGTTTTCCCGATATTGCGGGCCGCGGGCGTTGGTGCCCGCTCGAAGGTCCGTGCCCTCGTGATACGTCGCGGCGCCCGCAGGGCGCCCTATGCCGAACACCGGCCACGCGCCTGTCCGGCGCAATAATCCAAAAAATGCGCCCCAAAAACGCCGAAGGCCCCACCCGGCAGAGCCGGGTGGGGCCTTCGGCGTTTTTGGGGCGTAGGCCTTACTTGGCGGCGTTGCGCTCCTTCACTTCCTTGATCACCTCTTCGGCAACGTTGCGCGGGCACGGCATGTAGTGGGAGAACTCCATGGAGAACTGGCCGCGGCCGGAGGTCATGGTGCGCAGGTCACCGATGTAGCCGAACATCTCGGAGAGCGGCGCGTCGGCCTTGATGCGCACGCCGGTGGGGCCCGGCTCCTGGGACTTGATCATGCCGCGGCGGCGGTTGAGGTCGCCGATCACGTCACCCACGTGGTCCTCGGGGGTGAACACGTCGACCTTCATGATCGGCTCCATCAGCTGCGGGCCGGCCTTCGGCATGGACTGGCGGTAGGCGGCCTTGGCGGCGATCTCGTAGGCGATGGCCGAGGAGTCCACCGGGTGGAAGCCGCCGTCGAGCAGCTCCACCTTGAAGTCGAGGCAGGGGAAGCCGGCGAGCACGCCGGTGTCCTTGATCACCTTGAAGCCCTTCTCCACCGCGGGCCAGAACTCGCGGGGCACGTTGCCGCCGGTCACCTTGGACTCGAAGATGAAGCCGGTGCCGGGCTCGCCGGGCTCGATCGCGTAGTCGATCTTGGCGTACTGGCCGGAACCGCCGGTCTGCTTCTTGTGGGTGTAGCTGTCCTCGACCCGCTGGGTGATCGACTCGCGGTAGGCCACCTGGGGCTTGCCGACGGTCACCTCGACGCCGTGGGTACGCTTGAGGATGTCCACCTTGATGTCGAGGTGCAGCTCGCCCATGCCCTTGATGATGGTCTCGCCGCTCTCCTCGTCGGTCTCGACGCGGAACGAGGGGTCCTCCTGCACCATCTTGCTCAGCGCCACGCCCATCTTCTCGGCGGCGCCCTTGTCCTTCGGTGCGACGGCAATCGAGATGACCGGATCGGGGAAGACCATCGGCTCCAGGGTGGCCGGGTTCTTCGGGTCGCACAGGGTGTGGCCGGTCTGGGTGTTCTTCAGGCCGATGAAGGCGACGATGTCGCCGGCCTGGGCGGAGTCGAGCTCCTCGCGGGAGTCGGCGTGCATCTCGACGATACGGCCGATGCGCTCGGTCTTGCCGGTGAAGGTGTTGAGCACGTTGTCGCCCTTCTTCACCTTGCCGGAGTAGATGCGGGTGAAGGTGAGCGCGCCGAAGCGGTCATCCATGATCTTGAAGGCCAGCGCGCGCAGCGGGCGCTCGGGATCGACGATCGCCTTCTCGCCGGTCTCGTTGCCCTCCAGGTCCACCTCGGGCTGGGGCTCGACCTCGGTCGGGCTGGGCAGGTAGTCGACCACCGCGTCGAGCACCAGCTGGATGCCCTTGTTTTTGAACGCGGAGCCGCAGAAGGTGGGGAAGAAGTCGAGCGCGATGGTGCCCTTGCGGATGCAGCGCTTGATGTCCTCGATGGAGGGTTCCTCGCCTTCGAGGTACTTCTCCATCAGGTCGTCGTCCTGCTCGACCGCGGTCTCGATCATCTGCTCGCGGTACTCCTCCATCTTCTCCACCATGTCGGCGGGGACCTCTTCGACGGTGAAGTTCTCCGGCAGGCCGGAGTCGTCCCAGATGAAGGCCTTGCGGTTGAGCACGTCGACCACGCCCTTGAACTGGTCCTCGATGCCGATCGGCAGGGTCATCACCAGCGGGGTGGCGGCGAGCACGTTCTTTACCTGGTCGACCACGCGGTAGAAGTCGGCGCCCATGCGGTCGAGCTTGTTGACGAAGATCACGCGGGCGACTTCGGAGTCGTTGGCGTAGCGCCAGTTGGTCTCGGACTGGGGCTCCACGCCGCCGGAGCCGCAGAACACGCCGACGCCGCCGTCGAGCACCTTCAGCGAGCGGTACACCTCGATGGTGAAGTCGACGTGCCCGGGGGTGTCGATGATGTTCAGGCGGTGGTCGTTCCAGTAGCAGGAGGTGGCGGCGGATTGGATGGTGATGCCGCGCTCGCGCTCCTGGTCCATGAAGTCGGTGGTGGCCTCGCCGTCATGCACCTCACCGGTCTTGTGCACCTTGCCGGTGAGCTTGAGGATGCGCTCGGTGGTGGTGGTCTTGCCGGCGTCCACGTGGGCGAAGATGCCGATGTTGCGGTAGCGAGTTAGGTCTGTCATGTTTCTACCCGAATCGTTTAAGAGGAAAGTGGTGGGCGACTGCCCCGGTTCCCGTTCCGCGGGAGCGCGCCGGTTGCCCGGTTTCCGCCCTCATCGAACGCGGCGCCGCGCGGTTTGAAGATCGACGACGGCCACGATCTCCACCCCGATGTTCGCTCCGAGCCCTGCCCAATCCGCCGCGGGGCCTGGAAAAGCCCGCCATTCTAATAAAATTCGCGCGAGAGAGTGGGAATATTTTTGTCCACGGGCGTTGCGGGGATGTTGTGGGGTTGATTCCCGTTAATTCTTGACTAGGTTTGTTGGTAATTGTCCGGGAATCAATTTAGGAGGGTATCGATGAACGCCGATTCGCTGCTCGACCTGCTGATCACCGTGGTCGTCTATTCCGCACTGGCTACCGTTGCCGGGGTGGCGCTGTATGCGGGTTACTCCTTTATCAAAGCGCTGGTCTCGCTCAAGGACCGTGGTCTCCGCCATCGGGTGATCGGAATCTGAAAGGTGGCGGCCGGATGGGGCGTTCTCCGCCGGTCGGTGGCTGCGTCCGTTCCGGTGGATGCGCTATCGCTTATCCGGAGATTGGTCGCTGGTCGAGCTTTGTCGGCTCGATGAACCCTCCGGGTTTGGTGCCAAGGTCAGGACTTGAGCGTCTGGCGCAACTCCGCCACGTGACGGCGGCTTACCTCGATACGCTGCGCCATGCCGTCGAGCAGTACCCGCCAGCCGCCGTCGGCGCTCTTCTCCATGCCGCGCAGGAAGGCGGTGTTGATCAGCGCATTGCGGTGGATGCGCAGGAACCGCGGGCCGAACTCCTGCTCCAGGGATTTCAGCGACTCCTCGATCAGCGCCTCGCCACCGGGGTGGTGGATGGTGACGTACTTCTGTTCGGCGACGAAGGCGCGCACCTCCTTCACCTCGATCCGCTCCAGGCGGCCGCCGATGCGGGTGGTGAGCTGCTGGCGGGCGCCGCCGGGGAAGTCGTCGTTGACGCTGTTGAGCTGGGCCAGGGTGGGGCGGCGGGCGCGGGCGAGGGCGTCGGCCAGGCGCTCCTTGCGCACCGGCTTGAGCAGATAGTCCACCGCGTTGGCCTCGAACGCCTCCAGGGCGTGTTCGCCGTAGGCGGTGGTGAAGATCACCGCCGGAGGGGCCTCCAGTTCCGCCAGATGACGGGCCGCCTCCAGGCCGTTCATCCCCGGCATGCGGATGTCGAGCAGGACGATCTCCACCTCGCCGCCGTCCACCGCCGCCAGGGCGGCGGCCCCGTCGCCGGCCTCGCCGGCCACGGTGTAGCCGGCCAGCTCCTCGAGCAGGGAGCGCAGGCGCGCGCGGGCCAGCGGTTCATCATCAACGATCAATACTTTCATCGCGGTGTCTCCGTCGGGAACTCCACCCGGACCCGATACTGTTTTTGGTCTTCCTCCACCTCCAGCCGGGCGCGCTGGCCGTAGATCATCTGCAGGCGGCCGCGGATGTTCTGCAGCGCCATCCGGTTGCCCTCGCGGCGGGAGGCGGCCTCGTTGCGCGGGTTGGCCACCTCCAGGCGTAGCAGGTCGCCGTCGATCCGTGCGGCGATGCGGATGGTGCCCCCCTCCGGGCGCGGTTCGATACCGTGGTAGACCGCGTTCTCCACCAGCGGCTGGAGCACCAGCGGCGGCATCGCCACCTCCTGGGCGGCGGGCTCCACCGCCCACTCCAGGTGGAGTCGCTCGCCGAGCCGCAGCCCCTCGATCTCGAGGTGGCGGTGGACCGTCTCCAGCTCCTCCTCCAGGGCGATGAAGCCCCGTGGCGCCCCCAGGGTGGCGCGGAAGATGTCGGCCAGATCCTCCACCGCCCGCTCGGCACGGGCCGGGTCGCTGCGGGTGAGGGCGGCCACGGTATTCAGGCTGTTGAACAGGAAGTGGGGGCGGATCCGCGCCTGGAAGGCCTGCAGGCGGGCGTGGGCCTCGGCGCGGATCTGGCGCTTCCACTGGTCCCGGACATAGAGGTGGCGCAGGGCCAGGGCCGCCACCACGGCGCCCATGGCGGTGGTGCGCAGCAGGAAGTCGAAGGCCAGCAGCGGCTCATGGCGCCCTTCGTGGAGGATCAGCCAGGCGACCTCGGCGCAGGCGGCGGTCAGCAGGGTCACCAGCAGCCAGGCGGCCAGCCCCGCCGCCCAGGCCGGTAGCCGGGTGAGCGGCCGGCGCAGCAGGCCGAGCGCCGCCAGGCTGGTCAGCGCCACCCATTCGATGAACAGCGCCCCCCGTCCCAGCGAATCCCAGAACGGGATATCGCCGTAGATCGCCAGCAGCAGCGCCAGCAGTGCGGCCATCACCACCACGCTGAACACCGTGGGGAGGGCGAAGAAGTCCGGTAGGAAGTTGTCGTCGATCTGTTTCATGGCGCCCTATTCTGCCCGCAAACCCGCACCGCCCCAAGGGCTGCTGTATAATCCGGCCGCTTTCCAGACACATTGCAGGTGGCGACCAGATGAGTACGAGCGAGGCCAAGACCGAGAAGCCCTGGGGCGGGCGTTTCACCGAATCGACCGACGCCTTCGTCGAGGCCTTCACCGCCTCGGTGGCGTTCGACCGCCGTCTCGCCCCCTACGACATCCAGGGCTCGATCGCCCACGCCACCATGCTCGCCGAGGTGGGGGTGCTCACCGGCGAGGAGCGCGGCGCCATCGTCGACGGGCTCAACGCCATCCTCGCCGAGATCGAGGCGGGCCAATTCCCCTGGTCGGTCTCCCTCGAAGACGTCCACATGAACGTGGAGGCGCGGCTCACCGACCGCATCGGCCTGGCCGGCAAGAAGCTCCATACCGGCCGTTCGCGCAACGACCAGGTGGCCACCGACGTGCGCCTCTGGCTGCGTGCCGAGATCGACGCCCTGATCAACGAGGTGAAGCGGCTCCAGGAGGGGGTGATCGGCGTCGCCGAGCGCGAGGCCGAGAGCATCATGCCCGGCTTCACCCACCTGCAGACCGCCCAGCCGGTCACCTTCGGCCACCACCTGCTGGCCTGGAACGAGATGCTCGAACGTGACCGCGGTCGCCTCGCCGACTGCCGCAAGCGGCTCAACCGCTCGCCCCTGGGCGCGGCGGCGTTGGCCGGCACCACCTACCCGATCGATCGGGCACGTACCGCCCAACTGCTCGGCTTCGACGGCCCCACCGAAAATTCGCTCGATTCGGTCTCCGATCGCGACTTCGCCATCGAATTCACCGCCGCGGCGAGCGTCATCATGATGCACCTCTCGCGGATGTCCGAGGAGCTGATCCTGTGGGCCTCGGCCCAGTTCAACTTCATCGACCTGCCCGACCGCTTCTGCACCGGCTCGAGCATCATGCCGCAGAAGAAGAACCCCGACGTGCCGGAGCTGGTGCGCGGCAAGAGCGGCCGGGTGTTCGGCCACCTGATCGGCCTGCTGACCTTGATGAAGGGCCAGCCGCTGGCTTACAACAAGGACAATCAGGAGGACAAGGAGCCGCTGTTCGACACCGTCGACAACCTGTTCGGCTCGCTGCGCGCCTTCGCCGACATGGTGCCGGCGCTGATCGTCAAGCGCGAGGTGACCCGCGAGGCGGCGATGCGCGGCTTCTCCACCGCCACCGACCTGGCCGACTATCTGGTACGCAAGGGGGTGCCGTTCCGCGACGCCCACGAGATCGTCGGTTCCGCAGTGCGCCTTGGGGTCGATACCGGGCGCGACCTCTCCGAGATGAAGCTCGACGAGCTGCGCGGGTTCTCCGAGGCGATCGGCGCGGACGTCTTCGAGGTGCTCACCCTGGAGGGCTCGGTGGCCGCCCGCGATCACATCGGCGGCACCGCGCCCAATCAGGTCCGCGCCGCCTGCGCCCGGGCGCGGGCTCTTCTCGGCGAGGGATGATCAACGCGGAGGACGCAGAGACGCAGAGAACGCAAAGAAGACGAAGAAGGCGGGTTGTGGCCGCTGGGAGTTTCTGAAGGTATTGCGGTATTGCCGGTAAAGCGGGAGTCGGTGCCTCGGTGGGTCATGCTCTGGCCAAGAAATTCTTCTCCGCGTTCTCTGCGTCTTTGCGTCCTCTGCGTTATCCATCCGCCCGTGAACGAAACTCCACCGAAACGCGCAGCCCGCCGAGGGGCGAGTCCTCCAGGGTGATCGCGGCGCGGTGGAGTTCGACGATGCGCTGGACGATGGATAGACCGAGGCCGCAGCCGTAGCTGTCGGTGCGGTTGCCGCGGTGGAAGCGTTCGAACAGCCGCCCCCGCGCCTCCGCCGGCACGCCGGGGCCGCTGTCGTCCACCCGCAGTCGCGCTCCGCCTCCCTGCAGCGGTTCCACCGCCACCTCCACCTCCCCCCCCGTCGGGGTGTAGCGCACTGCGTTGTCGATCAGGTTGCGCAGCAGGATCTTCAGCGCGCCGCCGTTGGCGACGGCCGTCACCTGCCGTTGCGGATCGTTCGAAAGCCCCAGCTCGATCTCCTTCTCCAGTGCCAGGGGGGTGCCGTCGGCCACCGCCTCGGCGGCCAGCGCGTCGAGGGCGATGGATTCCATCGCCATGCCCTGGCTGTCGCCATCGGGATCGAGGCGGGCGATGGTGAGCAGTTGCTCCACCAGGTGGGTGGTGCGGTCCACCCCGGCCAGGATCTGGTTGAGGGCGTGGCTGCAGGTCTCCTTGTCGGTGGCGCGCCGGGCCACCTGGGCCTGGGTCTTGACGATCGCCAGCGGGGTGCGCAGTTCGTGGGAGGCATCCGCGGTGAAGCGTCGCTCCCGCTCCAGGGCGCTGCCGAGGCGCTCGAGCAGGCCGTTGATCCTCCCCACCAGGGGGACGACCTCGCTGGGGATGTGGCGGTCCAGGGGGACCGGCTCCAGCCATTTCGGGGAGCGGGTCGCCACCTCTTCGGCGACCCGCGCCAGGGGGCGCAGGCCGCGGCCGACGGCGACCCAGATCAGCAGCGCCAGCAGCGGCAGGGCGATCAGCGCGGGATAGACCGACTGCATCGAGATCTCGTGGATCATCTCCTCGCGCACCGTGGTCTTCTCCGCCACCATCACCTCGACGCCGCGCTCCGGCTCACGCTCCTCGAAGATCCGCCACGGGGCGCCCTCGACGTCGTGGTTGCTCAGTCCGAGGCGGGTGGTCAGCGGCTCGCGCGGCGCCCGCGAGGAGCGCATCAGCAGCCGCCCGTGACGCCAGATTTGGAAGATCGGCCGGGCGGCGTACTCCTGGCGCGGGAAGAGCCGTTCGAGCTCCTCCACCTCCTCTTCGTAGTTGAATCGATCCCGCTCGGTCCCGCCGTCCCGTTCCCGCTCCTGTGCCTGCTCCTTTTCGCGCTCCTTCACTTCGTGGACCGCCAGCCCGAGCAGCAGATGGCCGACCCGCGCCAGGTGGGCGTCATAGATCTCCTCGGCTTCGTGGCTGGTCTTCCAGTGGATGCTGGCGATCAGCGCCAGCGAGGCGGCGGTGAACAGCGACAGCAGCACCAGCAGCAGGCGGATGCGGATCGAGCGAAAATCGGGCTTCATGGAGCGGCAGGCTCGCGCGGGATGGTGTAGCCGACGCCGCGCACGGTGCGGATCAGGGTGCTGCCGAGCTTCTTGCGCAGGTGGTGGATGTAGACCTCCAGGGTGTTGCTCTCCACCTCCATCTCCCAGCCGTAGAGGGCCTCCTCCAGTTGGTTCTTGGAGAGCACCTTGCCGCGGTGCTCCAGCAGGGTGTGGAGCACCGCGTATTCGCGGCGCGAGAGCTCCACCGGCGCCTCGTCGAGGGTAACGGTGCGGGCCGCCGGATCGAGGCTCAGTGCGCCGTGGCTGAGCAGTGGCGAGGCGCGACCGCCGGCGCGGCGCAGCAGGGCGCGGATACGGGCATTGAGCTCCTCCAGGTCGAACGGCTTGGTCAGGTAGTCGTCGGCGCCGGCGTCGAGCCCCGCCACCCGGTCGGCGACCGCGTCGCGGGCGGTGAGGATCAGTACCGGCAGGTCGCGCCCTTCGCCGCGCAGTCTGCGCAGCACCTCCAGGCCGGGGAGGTCGGGCAGCCCCAGGTCGAGCACCACCAGGTCGAAGTGATCGCTGAGCAGCGCTGCCAGCGCCTCCTGGCCGTTGGTCAGCCAGTCCACTGCGAAGCCCTCCTGAGCGAGGCCGGCACGGATGCCGTCGCCGAGCAGCGTGTCGTCTTCCACTAGCAGTAGTCGCATGGTGTGCTCTCTCGTGGGGTTGGGGGGAGGGTAGGGGTCTTCGCCTTAACCTTTCCTTAAGTGGGTTTCATCGATTCGACGACTATTCGAGTGGACAGCGCTTTTTTAACCGCAGATTTCGCAGATATACGCAGATTCAGAAAGGTATAAATCTACGCCAATCTGCGAAATCTGCGGTTCACTGGTCTTCTTCCGCTGCGAAATCGACGATGGCGTCGAGGCGGATCTGCAGCCGATCGCCGCCCGCCCGTTCGGCGTGGAGGTACTCAGCCCCCGCCTCCGTGGTGAGGTCCCGCGGCAGCAGCCGCTCCTCGACGATGCCCTCCTCCGTTACCCGCTGCAGACGCAGTCGTTGGCGACGCATGATGTGCAGCTCCAGTTCGCTGTAGCGTGCGCAGGCTATCGGTTGGTAATCGCTCACTCAGTCGATCTCCTCGATCTGCACGGGGTGGTGCAGCCACAGGGTCGGCAGGCCGCGCTGGCCGCCAAGGCGTCCGCGGACCACCAGCCGGTGCCCGCGCAGGGCTTCGGGGTCACGGTCGGCCGTGCGAAACCGGGTCACGGCCGCGGCGTCGAATTGCAGCGCCACCGCCTCGTCGAGGTGCAGCCGCAAGGTATCTCCGCGCCACTCGACGGCGCTGACCCGGCCGCGCAGGCGGCGGAAACTGTTGCGGAAATCACCCGCGTCCGAGGCGTCGATGACGTCGTAGCGGGGATCGGCCCAGAGGCCGCGGTGGGCGGCGCGCGCCTCTGCCTCGGCGGCGGCGTAGCGCTCGATGTGGCGCAGGTTGGGCGGGTGGGGGGAGACCCAGGCGTGCCCCTCACGCAGCAGCAGCTCGTTGATCGAGACGCCACTCCCGTCGTAGAGATGGACCAGCAGCCGGCCGTAGTGGTCGAACGGCTCGAGGCCGGGCTCCAGCCTCACCTGCCGCCCCATCAGACGTTCGCGCAGGAAGCTTCCGGCGGCCTCGCCGCCCGGCTCGCCGGGGCGGTTGTGGTGGGCCACCTCGGGGGCGTTGATGCCGATCAGGCGCAGTTTCATCCCTCCTTGCAGGTAGACCGTATCCCCATCGGGGACCGCTACCACACGCCCCTCGGCCGGCGCCGGGGAGGGGCTGGGCGAAGGGGAGACCGTGGGTGGCGCACCGGCCCCCTCCAGGTGGAGGATGCCCCGCTCGTCACGCCACTGGTGCAGCGGGCCGGCGAGCAGCGGTGGGGCGATCAGCAGCAGGGGCAGGAGGCGGCGCATGGGACCATTTCACCACTTCCCCGGTCGCGGTGCGAGGCGCGGGTAAATATTGTGAAAGTTTCCCGGCAGCTGGCCGATACCTTGATCAGAGAAGCCGCAAACCGGAGAAGCCGTTATGGATGTGTCAAAGCTCTACAGCGTCAATCAGCCCCGTCCGGAGTCGAGGGGAAGCAGTCCGCGCGCCTCCGGCGACGAGAAGGGGACGGCAGTCCACGAGGCCAAGGGTGAGAAAAGCGAGAAGAGCGAGAAGGGCGACGGGGTCGGGGTGGCCAAGAGCATCACCGAGCAGACCCGCACCGAGCTCAACGCGGCGATCATCGAGTCCGCCTCCCAGGTGAGCCTGTCGGCGGGCAACCAGCCGCTGCATCTGCTCTACAGCGCGGCCATCGACAAGCTCAATGAGGTGCTTGCCCCGGAGTTGGGCGACAACGCCATCCAGAAGGCCGCCGAGAAGCCCGAGGACTTCACCCCCGATGCCACCGCCGACCGCATCGTCAGCTTCGCCACCGGGTTCTACGCCGCCTACAGCGAGCAGCACCCGGAGATGGCGGAGGAGGATCGGCTGAACAGCTTCATGGACCTGATCGGCGGGGCCATCGACCAGGGCTTCGGCGAGGCGCGCGACATCCTCGACGGGCTGAAGGTCCTCGACGGGCCGGTCAAGGAGGGGGTCGACCAGACCTACGATCTGGTGCAGAAGGGCCTCCAGTCGTTCCGCGACTCGATCCTCAACCCGAAGAGTGAGGAGGCGGCCGAGGGCGGGAGTGCCCAGACCGAGTCCAGCGCCGCCGAGAAGACCGAGGGCGAGGGGTGATCTTCCGTTCGTTTCGGCGGTTTTGAACGCGAAGGGGCTTGGGCCAAGGGAATTGGCTGGGGTGTGCAAACCGGATCGGCCGCAAGTACCTGGATAGGGTCTTGTTTAACACGAAGGGCGAGAAGGGGAACGAAGGGCGAGAAGGGAGAAGAGATTTTGTTCGGGCGATACCGATCACTATGTCTCCATCTCCTTCTCGCCCTTCGTGGTTCTATGGGGCCAAGCGGTTCCAGGCGTCCAGCGCGGCGACCTTGTAGGCCTCGGCCAGGGTCGGGTAGTTGAAGACGGTGTTGAGGAAGTAGTCGAGGGTTCCCCCCAGGGCCATCACCGCCTGGCCGATGTGGATCAGCTCGGTGGCCCCCTCGCCGAGGATGTGTACCCCGAGCACCCGCCGGTCCTCCAGGGCGAAGAGGATCTTCAGCATCCCCTGGTCGAGCCCCATGATCTGGCCGCGGGCGGTCTCGCGCAGCCGCGCCACCCCGGTCTCGTAGGGGATCTTCTTCTCGGTCAGCGTCTCCTCGGTCATCCCCACCATGCTCATCTCCGGCACCGCGTAGATGCCGAACGGGAAGGTCTCGGGCAGCGAGCGCACGCCGTGGCCGAAGGCGTGGCTGACCGCTTGGCGCCCCTGCTCCATGGAGGTGGAGGCGAGGCTGGGGAAGCCGACGATGTCGCCGGCGGCGTAGATGTGCTCGACGTTGCTCTGATAGCTCCCGTTGACCGGGATCAGATGGCGGCGGTCGAACTCCACACCCGCATGGTCCAGCTTGAGGGTGTTCACCGAGCCGGCCCGCCCGGCGGCGTAGAGCACGATGTCCGAACGGATCCGCTTGCCGCTGACCAAGTCGGTGATCACCTGCTCACCCTCCACGGCAACGTGCTTCACGTTCTCGCCCAGGCGCAGGGTCACGCCCCGGTCGCGCAGCAGGTGGGTGAATTCGTCGATCACCTCCCGGTCCATGAAGCCGAGGATGGAGTCGCGGCCGTCGATCACCGTCACCTCCACGTCCAGCGCGCTGAAGATGGCGGCGTATTCGATGCCGACCACCCCGGCCCCCACCACGGTCATCGAGTGGGGGATCCGGTCGAGGTGGAGCAGGCCGTCGCTGTCGATCACCCGGCAGTCGTCGAAGGGGACCCCGTCGGGGCGCACCGGGTGGGTGCCGGTGGCGATCAGGAAGTGGTCGGCGCGGTAGTCCGTCGCCTTGCCGTCGCCCCCCTCGACGCGGATGGTGTGGGGGTCGAGGAAAGAGGCCGCGCCGGCGATGGTGGTCACCCCGTTGCGTGCCAGCTGGTTGCTGATCACCTCCACCTCGCGACGGATGGTGATCTGCAGGCGCTGCTTGAGGTCCTCCATGGTGAGGTCCCGTTTCAGCCGGTAGTCCTCGCCGTAGACCCCCCGCTCGTCCCAGCCGGAGAGGTAGAGCACCGCCTCGCGCAGGGTCTTGCTGGGGATGGTGCCGGTGTGCAGGCAGACCCCGCCCACCGACTCGCGGCGGTCGACGATCGCCACCCGCTTGCCGAACTTGGCCGCCTGGATCGCCCCCTTCTGCCCGGCCGGGCCGCTGCCGATGACGATCAGATCGAAATGTTCCATAGTTTTCCCTCCGAGGACGCAATTGCGTTAACTGTAGGCCATGTTCGGCCTGCGCCACCACCTTGACCTGTAGGAGCGGCCCCTAGGCCGCGATGGTGCGAAGCTCCGCCCTTGGTGATACCGGCGGAGGTTGGCGGATCGCGCGCCATCGCGGCCTAGGG
>NZ_BAAHXB010000022.1:0-61516 GCF_054657215.1 Endothiovibrio diazotrophicus | reverse complement strand
TCGACCAACCGTCTGCATATCCCCCTCCACTCTCTCCCTGGTGACGACGCTCCGCGTCGTCACCAGCCACCTTGGACGCTCTGCGTCCTTCTGAGCCTGGCGGCTTTCCGTAACGACCGAGCCGACGCGGAGCGTCCGGGGAGACGCCGCGGCCAACCGACCGGCCGCGGTCACCACGCGGAGCGTGGTAACCAGGGAAGCTCGACCAACCGTCTGCATATCCCCCCCCCTCTCTCCCTGGTGACGACGCTCCGCGTCGTCACCAGCCACCTTGGACGCTCTGCGTCCTTCTGAGCCTGGCGGCTTTCCGTAACGACCGAGCCGACGCGGAGCATCCGGGGGAGACGCCGCAGCCAACCGACCGGCCGCGGTTACCACGCGGAGCGCGGTAACCAGGGAAAACTTCGCCCCGCCCCGCGGATGGATCACAATAGCGCCCTTCGAAACCGGCGACCAAAGGGAGGGACGCATCCATGTCCGAGCCATCCATCCTGCACCACGACGAGGGCGACCACTACCACCTCCATCTCAACCAAGGCGAATGGGCTGGACGGCGCTACGCCGTCGAACTGCACGCCTGCGACAGCCCGCTCTGCCACTGCGGCGATGTGAACCTGAAATGTACCCCCATCCCCGGCGACGACGGGCACGACAGTGAGGAGGAAGTGCCGATCCCCACCTTCACCCTCGACCCCTTCGCCCACCGGACGATGACGGCCCCCGGCGAGCCACCGCCGCCGCCCCTGGCCGAGGCACTGCTCGTCCAATTCTCGGCGGACGATTGGAAAGAACTCGCCGACCACGTGATCGAGGCCAAGCGCCGCGGCATGGAACGGCTCGACCCCGCCACCGCCGACCTCGCCCCGCTGGGCGCCCGGGTGGCGGAAGAGCCGACCGCCATGATCGGCTACGCCGAACTCTTCCCCTACGAAGAGGAACTGCTGTTCTCCCGCGGCGACCAGCGCTGGCTCGCCGACGACCAGTACTGCGTCGACCCGAAGTGCAACTGCCGCCACACGGTCCTGAGCTTCACCCTCCTCCCCGAGGGGGAGCCCGCCGAACCGATCACGGAGGAGCAGTGGAGCGTCGGCCTCTTCAAGTACGACAGCGGAAAGATCGAACCCATCCCGCCGGCCCCACCGGGGTGGCCCGCGGTCGGGGAGCTGGTGGCCGCCCTCCTCGCCGACCGGCCGGGGCTCGTCGCGACCCTGAAACAGCGCCATGAACGGATGCGCACCTTCGCCCGCGAAGCCCTCAAGCAGGCCGCCCCGGCCAGGCCGGTGCGGCGGGCGACGAAGATCGGCCGCAACGACCCCTGCCCCTGCGGCAGCGGCAGGAAGTACAAGAAGTGCTGCGGCGCCTGAACACTCCCTTTTCCCCCGATCGTCGTGCCAAACGGAAACGGTGTCGCGGGGGGAAAAGGGAGCATTACAGGAGGGGGGCGTATTTGCACCACGGTCGATAGCGGGCGCCCCCGCGGGAAGGAGGGGCAACCCCGGCTCAACCACGCCCCGCGGCCTTGCGTTATAGGGCGTGCCGCGCGCGCCGTGCCGAACGAAGGCTCCCCGCCCCCGAGGCACGGGAATCGCCGACCGGGTCGCCCCGCCCAACCGCCACGGCGTCCACGGGGCGCCCGATGCCCCCCCTTCTGAGCATGGCGGCTTTCCGTAACGACCGAGCCGACGCGGAGCGTCCGGGGGAGATGCCGCAGCCAACCGACCTGCCGCGGTTACCACGCGGAGCGTGGTAACCAGGGAAGCTCGACCAACCGTCTGCATATTCCCTCCCCCCCTCTCTCCCTGGTGACGACGCTCCGCGTCGTCACCGGCCACCTTGGACGCTCTGCGTCCTTCTGAGCCTGGCGGCTTTCCGTAACGACCGAGCCGACGCGGAGCGTCCGGGGGAGACGCCGCAGCCAACCGACCGGCCGCGGTTACCACGCGGAGCGTGGTAACCAGGGGAAAAGGGAGTGCCGCTCCGCCCGGCCCGGTCACCGATCCGCGCGCTCCGCCTGCGCGGCTGCGTTGACCGCGCCGGGCTCCGCTCCTGCCTGCCGGCTCACGCCTGAACTCGGGCGCAGCGGAAGCCAAGGTAGTTGACACGGTCGCCAGGGGCGTCGCGGCTACGGCACGCGGCACGCACGCCGCGCGCGCCGTCGAACCACGACACGCCGCGAATCACCCGCAGCGCGCCGGCCCCCTCCGCCAGCCATGGCGCGCCGTCGGCCGGCGCACCCTCGTAACGCTCGTGCCAGTGATCCCCGGTCCACTCCCAGACGTTGCCCAGCATGTCGTAGAGCCCCCAGTCATTGGATGCCTTCCGCTTCACCGGGTGGGTGCCCGATTTTTCGTGCTCATATTGGCGATCGGAATAAAACGAAAGGTCCTCACCCTCCGCCAACTCGTACGCCTCGCCACTGTTGCCGCCATACCACGCGATCGGGTCCAGGGCCGGGGCATTGGCATCCCCGAGGATCTCCAGCTCACCCCCATGGATCGCCCCCTCCGTCCCCGCCCGGCAGGCGTACTCCCAGCGCGCCTCGCTCGGCAGCTCCAGCGCCAACCCCGGTATGCGCCGGTTGATCCGCTCGACGAACGCCTGCGCATCCTTCCAGCTCACCCGCTCTACCGGTCGCTCCGCACTCTGAAAACGGCTCGGGTTCTCCCCCATCACCGCCACCCACAGCGCCTGGGTCACCGGCGTATCGAAGAGCCAGAAACCGCGCTCGATGACGACCCGATGCCGCGGCCCCTCATCGTCATATCGCCCCACCTCATCCTCCGGCGACCCCATCCGGAACGCCCCCGGCGGACACCAGCGCAGCCGCTGCACCACCTCGTCCACCGCGATCTCCACGAACGGCCCGAAGCGGTCCTCACCCCAGCCGCTCGCCCAGTGGGGCGGGTGCCCGTCGGCCAGCGGGTGGCGGGAGTAGTCGATGGCGAGGTTCACACCGCCCCCAGGGCCTTCCGGGCCTTGGTCAACGCCTCACCCAACGGAACCGTCTCCACCTCACCCGCGTGCAGCTCGGCGGAACGCCGCTCCAGCTCCCAAGCCCACATCACCACAACCTCCTGCTCCACTCTCGGATCGAGACGATCGATCAACCGCCCGGCAAGCCGCGCCCTGCTCTCCTCCGGCAGGCCATCTCCGATCACTCGCCACCCCGTTGGCGAATCGCCCGCTCCATCTCTTCGAGCGAGACCCCTCGTTGCGCCTTGATCACCCCGAACGCCTTACGGATATCGCCACCGCGCTTACGCAGCACCGCATGGTCACCCTCCAACGAAAACTCCACCTGATCACCGGGATGGAGATCGAGTGCAGTTCGCAGATCGGAAGGGACGGTGACCTGGCCTTTGGGGGATAGCGTGGAGGAGTGCATGGAGGTTGCCTGGAGTGAGCGGGTTGTCTTGGAGGGTACTATAGCGGAACGAAGATGCATTATAGGGCGCGCCGCGCGCGCCATGCCGAACGAAGGCACCCCGCACCCGACATACGGGAATCGCCGACGGCGCAGCACCCCGCCCAACCGCCGCGGCGCCCACGGGACGCCCTATAGCGACCGCCGCCCCCTTCCTCAAATGCTCCCTTTTCCCCGGGACACCGGTTCCGATTCGCACGCGGATCGGGGGAAAAGGGAGTGCGCGGCTACGTTGGCCGGACGGGGCTCCGCTCCTGCCTGCTCACGCCTGAACTCGGGCGCAGCGGAAGCCAAGGTTGTAGCCACGGAAGCCAGGGACGAGGCGGAGACGGCACGCGGCGCGCACGCGGCGCGCGTCGTCGCGCCACGACCCGCCGCGAATCACCCGCTCCGCGCCGGCCTCTCCGGAAACCCGCGCCGAGCCGTCCTCCGGCGCCCCGTCGTAATTCTCTTGCCAATGATCCTCGGTCCACTCCCAGACATTTCCCAGCATGTCGTGGAGTCCCCAGGCATTGGGGCGTCTCCCTTTGACCTGCCGGGTGCCCGCCTTGGCGTGATCGTACTGCTTCTGCGGCCAACCGGAGCTATCCCGGCCCTTCGTCAAATCGAAGTTGTAACCACTGTTGCCGCCGTACCAGGCGATGGGATCAAGTGCAGGGGCATTGTTCTTCCCTTTGATCTCCAGCGCCCCGGTATAGACCGCCGTCTCCGTCCCCGCCCGGCAGGCGTACTCCCATTGGGCCTCGCTGGGCAGGGAGAGTCCCGGATTCTTGTCACGCTGATTGATCCGCTCGATGAACGCCTGCGCATCCTCCCAGCTCACCTTTTCCACCGGACGCTCCGGGCTCTGGAAGTCGCTCGGGTTCTCCCCCATCACCGCCACCCACAACGCCTGGGTCACCGGGGTATCGAACAGCCAGAACCCCTCCTCCAGCGTGACCGTATGGAGCGGGCCTTCGAAATCGTAGCGCCCCTGCTCATCCTCCGGCGACCCCATCCGGAAGCGTCCCGGCGGACACCAGCGCAGCCGCTGCACCACCGGCGGACCGCTCTCCGCCGCCACCTCGATCTCGCTCCACAGGCCGAAGCGGTCGCGGCCCATGGCGGCGGCCCACTCGGGCCGGTCGATCAGCCGCAGGGTGATCTCCTCGCGATCGCTGCGCAGGCGGATCATCGGTGCCGCCGGTAGGGCGAGGGCGGCCTCCTCGCCGGCGCCGTGCAGCGCCACCGCTGCGCCGCGTCCGCCCCGCCGGTCCGCGCGCTCCGCCTGCGCGTCCTCGGCCGGCCGTCCGGGCTCCGCTCCTGCCTGAACTCGGGCGCAGCGGAAGCCAAGGTCGTAGACACGGTAGCCAGGGGCGAGGCGGTCACGGCACGCGGCGCGCACGTCGCGCGCGAGGCTGAACCACGACCCGCCGCGAATCACCCGCTCCGCGCCGGCCCCCGCCGCCGGCCGGGCGGAGCCATCCGCCGGAGCGTCGCGGTAATCCTCGTGCCAACCGTCCTCGGTCCACTCCCTGACATTGCCGAGCATGTCGTGGAAACCCCACGGGTTGGGATGCTTTTCTCCAACCGGATGAGTTTCCCTTCCGCTGTTTTCCCCATACCACGCGACGAAGTCCAACCCCGTCTCCTCGCTGGAACCGGCGGTATCGCTGTAACGCGCGGTTTCTGTTCCTGCGCGACAGGCATACTCCCAACGCGCCTCGCTCGGCAGTTCCAATGCCAGATCGTTCACCTGCCGATTGATCCCCTCGACAAACCCCTTCGCCTCCTCCCAACTGACCTTCTCCACCGGTCGATTCTGACCTGTAAACCGGCTGGGATTGCTCCCCGTCACCGTCTCCCACAGCGCCTGGGTCACCGGCGTATCGAAGAGCCAGAAACCGCTCTCGATCGCCACCGGATGTTGAGGCCCCTCGTCCTCCCAACGCCCCGCCTCCCCCTCGGGGGAACCCATCAGGAACGCCCCCGGCGGGCACCAGCGCATCCGCTGACGCACCCGCTCGACGACGAACTCCACCCACGGCCCGTACGCGTCCTCGCCCCACGCATCCGCCCACTCCGGCGCCTCACCGGACAACCAAAACGGGTCCCCGCGCAGCACCTCGATCCACCCGTCGGCAGAGAGCAGGGAAGCCACCGGGCTGCCCCTTTCGACCGCCTTCTCCCCGGATACGAAGAAGAGCTGTCCACTGCGTTGTTCGACCCGCCAACGCAGGAGCTCGACCTCCTCCCCGACCGGTGCCATCCCGTCGTGCCACCGCTCCAGGGCGCGACAGGCCGCCGCCGTTTCCTCCGCGTCCCTTACGGTCTCGCCCATCCGCTCCACCACCCCTTCCACCCAGGCGCGGGCGCGGGGTCCGAGCGGCGCGCCACGGCCGGAACCGACCCGCTCCGCCAGATAGGTGAGCAGCCGCCGCCCCTCCCCTCGATCCTCGCGGAACATCGTATTGAGGACCTCGGCCTCATCGACCGGGACGATGGCGGAAAAGTCGGCCTCGTCGACCCACGGCCCCAGGTTGACCAGCCGCTCCAGCCAGATCTCGTAGGGGCGGTGGGCGAGCCACTCGCGCACCGCCTTCAGGGTACGCAGCCGCGCGCCCTCCTCCTCGCCCTCGAAGGCGACCGTGCGCTCCCGCGCCTCGTCGTGCTCCAACGAGGTGGCCACTACATCGGGCGCCGCCATCGCCGGGTGCTGCCACACCCACGCCTCCAGCCGCGCCGGGCCGCCGCCGAGGGCGAGACGCACCGCCCGCAGCAGCCCCGGTTCGATCCGCCCGGCGACGCTCAGGTGGTTCAACAGCCGCTCGCCAAGGCGCTCCAGCGCCTCGGCGTCGAGCGGCGGCGGGGCCGGATGTTCCCAGGAGAGGAGACGGAAGTGGGTGGCCACCGCGGGCGGACACTCCGCCGGGGCGCAGGGGAGCAGGGCGAAACACGCGGCCCCCGCATCGCGCAAGCCGGCACCGTAGTCAGCCCAAAAGCCGACGGCCCGCCCGCCGTCGATGGCCAACGCCCCCAGATCGCCCAACACCAGCACCTGATCCCCCGGTAGAGGGGTCAGGGGTGAGAGGGTACCGTCGGGGTGGTGGACCAAAGGCCGGTCGTAGAGGTCGCTATGGAGGACACTGAAAAAGCCCCGCGCAGGGTAGAGGGCGCGCAACGCATCGTGGACCATCGCCTGGTCCCGCAGATAGGGGGCGAGGCGGTCGTTACGGTCCTCGATGACGTAGAGACTCGCGCCCCAGCCGGGACGGTCGCGCCGCGGCAGCCGCCCCAACGGCTCGCCCCGCCCGACCCGCTCGACGATCCGCTCCAGGTCGTAGGCGCCGCCGGGGCGCCCCTCGGCCAGGGCGGCGCGCAGCCGGGGGACGATCGTCGAAAAAGGGGCGAGATAGGGGTAGGCGGGTGCAGGCCGCAATGGCCGGGTCGGGCATTCAACCAGCGGGTTCTCGCGATCGGCGCCGGGAGTCTCGATGGTCCGTTGCCGGTAACGCACCGGCATCCAGAAGGGGACCGGAGGCCGCGGGAGATCGGCAGGCGGGGCCTCGGAGGTGATATCTCCGGAAAGCTCACCGCCAACCGCAACCGTGGACGCAACTCCGCCTTCGAGGTGCAGAGTCTGCGGTTTCGGTCTCCGGAAACCAAGATCTTGCGCCACCCCGTCGGGCAGATCTCCGCCATGAAGAACCAGCGCCCGCAACAGGTCGGCGCGACCAATCCCGCCGCGCTTCATCAGACCGCTTCGCCCTTGCGCAGGATGAAGGGACGAACCCTCTCCAGCAGCTCGTCCGGCGCCTCCCCCGCCGCGGCACTCAGCTCCTCCACCGCGCGCAGCAGGTCCAGATACTCCGCCTGCCCCGGCAACGGGTGGTGACCCGCCGCACGGGCGGCGCTGCGATCCTTCACCAAAAACCCCGCCGCCGTCTCCAGCACCCCGTCGTCCAAATCGGTATGGGCCTTGCCCCGCGCCCTGAGCAGCCCCTTCAGTTCGTCGGCCTCCTCCGGCAGGGTAAGCCGCAGCACCACGCAGCGGCGGACGAAGGCGTCGGGCAGACTCCGCTCCCGGTTGGAGGTGATCACCACCAACGGCGCCACCGCCCCGACCCGCACCCGGCCGCCCCACCCCTCGGGCTGGAAACTCCCCTCGCCCAACGCCTCCAACAAGCCGTTGGGCACATCGACCTCGGCCTTGTCGATCTCGTCGATCAACACCACCACCCCGTTCTCCGGGTTCCCCTCGTCGCGCTGACGGGGCTTCTCGGCCAACGGCAGCCCCGCCGCGGAGTCCCAGTCGAAGCCCCACCAGAGGGGGCCGGGGCGCAGGTAGCGGCGGGGCTCCAGATGCTCCTCCAGCCCCCCTTCACTCCACTCGCGACTCCCCGCCACCTGCGCCTCCGCCAACCGCGCCACCGGATCGAACCGCCACAACAGATCGCGGGACTCGCTGCGCGAATCGACGGTGAAGCGGACGAAGGCCCTACCCAACGCCTTGGCCGCCGCCCGCGCCAGCTGGGTCTTGCCCACCCCCGGTTCGCCGGTGAGCAGCAGCGGCCGGCCGCAGGCGATCGCCGTATTGAGCGCGTGGATGTGCCCTTTTTCGAACAGGTGGTGGAACTGCCGGTCCGCTCCGCCTCCACTGAGTCGGACCGCAAGATCGGGTTGAACGGGGATGAATCGCGTGGAGGGAGTGGTCATTCGGCAGAGTCCTCGCTGTCGGAACGGGCGATCCGGGCACGTTGCGCGTTGTAGATGATTTTATGAAGCATCGAGATGGTCCCCTTGCGTCTCCAGTCGGTGTCCTCGGCGACATCGAAAAGGAGGAGAGGGGGACACCAGCGGTGGAGGTCCACCATCGCGGCATCACCGCCCGGTTCGCCGTTCCCCGGCAGACGGACGTAGAGACTCCCGCCCAGTTCGCCCTTCGCGTTGCGCAGATGGCGGGCGATCATCCTGCCTTGGGCTTCATGCTCCAGCGGATCGTCGGAATCGGTCAGTACATCGGAGAGGGCCAGCCCCGTCTCCGAGTCGGCGACATGCCGCGCCACCTGCATCCGGATCAATCCGGGAAAGGCGGCACGCCCCGGTTTCAGCTTGGCCACCGCCGCCTCCGCGGCATCCCGCTTCGCCCCCTCGCCGCGTTCGTCCAAACCGTTGCCGTGTTCCGGGGTGATGTCCAACGGAGAATACAGACGCTTCCCGCGCGAGCGGAGGCGCACGTCCCGCTCCTCGGCCCGCGCCGCTTGCGCCTCCACGTCCACCTCTTCAGGAGCTGCGGCGACCATCTTGATGGGAGGGGCAGCACGGTCCTGTGCGTAGACGCCGGGAACCGGGATGGAGTCCCGGTCGGCGGCGATCAGGCAGAGCCAGACGTTGGCGATCCGCTCGATCGCCTCCATCTCCGCCGGAGTCCGCCGCTTCAACAGGCGGTTCAGGCAATCCCCCAGGCAGTCCACGACCTCATCGCTGGAGGCGTTGAACATGGCGTCGGCGAGCAGGACCGCATCGCCAACCTGTTGGTGACCGCCGAATGCGTCCAGAAAGGCCGCAACAAGCTGCTCATAGAGCCTTGGGAGGGCGCGAAGATCGTTGATCACCGCTGCCCGGCGTTCGTTCCACACGGCATTTCTCGCATCGGGATTCGCCATGCCGAGCAGTTCACGGAGTGAACGCCCTTCCGCTCCGCCCGCCGTGTCGAGCGCATCACTGACGAACGAGCCGACCAGACCCGCCCCGGACTCACCGGTATTGACCTTGATCGCCACCGCCGAAAGCCGCCCGCCGACGAAGATCGGCGAACCGCTGAACCCCTTCCACGACGCATCCTCCTTCAGGGTTACCGTGGTGCTGGAGAAGCTCGCCCGCCGCTTCTCCGCCCGGTAGTGGCCGACCCGCCCCATGGGGGAGAGTTCCCGGCGCCCTTCGCTCTCCCCCGGCAAGATCCCCGAAAAGCCGTAGCCGCTCCACGCCTCCTCCGGCGTGGGGCGGTTGCCCGCCAGCACCTCACCGGCGTGCGGCGCGTCACCGAACAGGGTGTCGCATCGAATCAGCGCGATGTCGAGATCCCGATCGTCCCACCGGATCCGCTCTCGCGAGACCTCTTCAACGACGTCTCCGCAGCTCACCCGAATGGACGCGGAGGCGTCAACCCCCTCGCCAAAGAGCACGTGACGCGCAGTCAGCACCCAATGCGGGCCGATGCCGTAGCCCGAACCGAACTTGAATTTGCCGTCTTCCCGACGGATGCGGATCTGCACGCTGTATTCGGCGTTCAGGCCACCCATCGCTCAGCCCCTCACTCGTCGATGACCGCGTCCACGTCCAGCGG
The DNA here is from genome assembly GCF_054657215.1 of Endothiovibrio diazotrophicus. Classification (NCBI taxonomy): domain Bacteria; kingdom Pseudomonadati; phylum Pseudomonadota; class Gammaproteobacteria; order Chromatiales; family Thioalkalispiraceae; genus Endothiovibrio; species Endothiovibrio diazotrophicus. The sequence continues at coordinate 51,767 of NZ_BAAHXB010000022.1, read as the reverse complement.
AGCGTTGGGATCGCCTCCGTGATCGTCGGCGGACTTCGGCTTGAGCTTCAAGCGGATCTTCTGGGTGAGCGCGTCGCTGACACTTCCCTTCACCTCGCTGGTGACCACGAAGAACTTGGCGCCGACCTTGCCCTCCCCCTGTTGCACCGTCTGGATGTCGAGCTCCAGCTCCACCTCCTCCACGGTGAAGCGGATCGCCTCCCCCGCTCCCTCCTTCTGAGCCCGATTCAGCTCTGCCCGCAGGGCGCCGATCATCGTCGCCAACTCCAGCCGCTTCTCGTCCATCGTTCCTCCCGGTTTCCCGTACCAAAGCCCGTATTGCGCCGTATTCCGGAGGGGTATTGATAACAAACGGCTGCTCGAATTGATGTAGGAATTTTCTGAATTTAGAGGTCCGGCAAGCAGTTTCGAGCGAGCAAATCCGGATAGACGGAGAAAATCCACGCCCTTGCACCCTATCCAAAGGTGCTCAGTCAATCCGCGGAAATCTGCGTTAATCTGCGGTTGATTCGCTTTTGGGGCGTCCGGGAGGAGCCATGAGCCGGACGAAGGCACCTCACGTCAAACGCACGGGAACCGCCGACCGCCCATCCGCCCCCAACCTCCGCGGCGCCCGCGGGGCGCCCTATAGCGCTGTTGGAGAGACAGAGATGACGGAAGTCGAACCAGCCATCGACGGCCGGGAGCGCGTGGCCCCGCTGTCGCGCAGTCCCGAGTCGTCGGCGGACTACGAGCGCCTGGTGGAGGCGTTGGACGAGGTGCTGGATGCCGGCGGCGCCGACGAAACCTCGCCCCTGGCACCGCTGGCCGAGCTGCTCGGCGACCGGGTGGCGGAATGGGAACACGAGCATCTGGAGGATTCGCCGCCAGCCAGCGGCATCGAGATGCTTCGGCATCTGATGAGGGAGCATGGCCTCAGCCAATCGGATCTGCCTGAGATCGGCAGCCAGGGGGTGGTGAGCGAGACCCTGCGCGGCAAGCGGCCGCTCAACCTGCGACAGATCCGTGGGCTGGCCGAGCGCTTCGGCGTGCCGGCGGGGTGGTTCGTGGGGTAAGGGGGGATCGGCAGGCGTTCCGCAACCCCGGCCCCGCTGCCTTCGTTCATGTCGCCGCGGTAGCGGCGACCTACGTTGCGCGGGTCGCCGCGTGGAGATGGGAATCTTCGATGCCGCCTGCTCCGGGGGCCGCCGCGGCTCCGGGAGTTCAGTTCGCCTTGACGGTGACGTTGAGCTTCTTCCAGGTCCCCGCCGGATCCATCACCCCGCCCATCACGATCGCCATCACCGGTACCGCCTCCGCGGGGTGGAGGCCGATCGTCAGGCGGTTCGGCTCGTCGATGAAGCGGCCGATCTCGTCGAGGGCGGCCCGGGCGAACTCGTGGGGCCGGCCGGCGGCGGCCTGATTGGCGCCGCTGGCGAGTTCGGCCTTCCACTTCGCCTTCACCTCGTCGACGCTGATCCCCTCCCGTTCGGCGGCCTCGCCGATCGCCTTTTCCGCCATGCCGTCATCATCGTAGTGCAGCTCGATGCGCTTCAGCGTCAAGCCGAGACCGGCGTTCTGCGCGGTCTCGGGATTGCGCAAGGCGGCCGCGTCGAAGTTGCCGAGGTCGGCGGAGAAGCCGAAGGTGAACTGGTCGCGCAGGGTGTTGGCGGCGGTGAACTGGAGACTCTTCTGCTCCGGCTGGTGGTCGAAGTCGGCCTTCAAGTCCATCACGAATTCGTCGCCGTAGCCCATCCTCGCGGCCGTCTTGCGCTCCGCCTCGCTCGCCCTGGAGAGGTCCAGCGGGACGTGGAAACCGGCCATCTCGAGGTTGAAGCGCTTCGGCGGGACCTCCTCCTGGTAGGCGTCCACATCGAACGTCACCCGGTCGATGGTGATGCCGCGCTTGGCGTCGATGGTCATCCCCGCCTTCGGGGTCATCTCGGCGAGGCTCTTTTCGCTGGGCAGGATCTTCATCGACTCGATGACCACCTCGTTGCCGAACAGCGCGGCGTCCACGCCGCCGTAGGTGACGGTGATCTTGCCGCCCTCCATCGCCTTGGCGATCCCGCGATCGACCTGCTCGCGGGCCAGCGAGTTCTTGTGATAGGAGGCGCCGGCATAGCCGACGAAGAGGAGTGCGGCGACGGTCGCCGCCCCGATCAGGGGTTTGTTCATGGTTACGTACCTGTATGTAAACACTAATCAGACGGGCCGCATCTCAGCGGTCCCGACAACGATGTCACATCGACCTTTTGAAACGTTGGGTGCGCGCCTTGCCCTCCTCGCCGCTCAGCGATTCGGCGGCGAGCACCTTCTTCACCTTGTCGAGGCGCGCGGTAGGCGCCGGGTGGGTGGCGGCGAACCCCTGGTGTTCGCCCGCCTTCTGGTTGCGCGCCGCCAGCCGTTGGAGGAGCGCCGTGGCCGCCGTGGGGTCGTAGCCGGCGCGGTAGAGGATGCGCACCGCCTCGCGGTCGGCGTCGAACTCCTGGTCCTGGGAGTAGCCGTTGACCACCAGCTTCTGCACGACGGCGCTCACCGACTGGGAGAAGAGGTGGCCCATCGCCCCCGCCCCGCCCATCTTCCGGCTCAGCTGCGCCTCGCCGACGATCGCCCCCGCCTCGGTGAAGTTGGCGGTCTTCAGCACCGCCACCCCGTGGCCCAGGGCGACGTGGGCGATCTCGTGGGCAACCACCGCGGCGAGCTGCTCCTCGTTCTGCGCCAGGGCGACCAGCCCCTCGGTGAGCAGGATCATCCCGCCGGGGGCGGCGAAGGCGTTGGGCGCCTTGCCCTTGATGATCCCCACCCGGTAGCCGGCGTAGGTCTCCGGCAGGCTGGAGTAGCGGGCCAGGTAGGTGGCCAGGGTGGTGAGGTAGACGCTCTTCTTCTTGTCGCGCACCAGCGGATAGGCCTCGAAGAGCTGCGCCGCCACCGCCCGTCCCAGGTGGTACTGCTGCTGCGGCGTCACCTCCTTCAACCCCTTCAGCGCTGCCGAGCCTGCGCGCATCGCGGTGTTCAGGTCCAGGCCGCCCAAATCGAAGGCGCGGGCTGGCAGGGTCGTCACCGCCGCGGCGGTCAGCAGCATCGCAATTGCGATGCGACGAATGGACAACACGTTCACTTGAAGAGTCCTCCCAGGTCATCGAGCACCCCGCCCACCGCGTCCTTGGTCTGGTCCGCCAGACCCGCCTCCTTCGGCGCCTGATAGGCGCGGGCGACCAGTTTTCCCTGGTCGGCGAATTTGCGCACCGCCTTGTCGCTCACCGCCCGCTTCTCCAGCCAGTCGACCGCGGCGAAGTCGTACTTGCCGCCCGCCGCCAGCGCCCGCTCGCCCTCCTCGTCGAACCCCTTGCCGGCGAGGGTGATCTCGTCCCGGGAGTAGCCCGCCCCGTCACCACCCGAGGTCCCGCCGGAGGTGCCGAGCCCCGGCAGCCCACCAAACAGCCCGCCCAGCGGGTTGGCGGCGGGGGCCGCCCGGCTCCCGCCGGAGGCCTGTTGCGGGGCGCTGCCGCCGGCCGCCGCGCAGTCGACGAGCACCCCGCCGTGGATCCAGCCGCTGTGGCCGCCGACGCTCACCTTCGCCCAGCCGGCTTCGGTGGACTCCACCTTCAGCCGCGCCGGCCGGGTGACCTCCGCCACCGCCGCGGCGACGTAGCGCGGCGCCTCGCGCAGCACCGTCTTCTGCATCGCCAGGCACTGCTCGCCCGCCGTCGCCCCCAGCGGCAGCAGCGCCGCCGCCATCCCCCATGCGCGGCCGTACCGCGCCCATCGCCGGTCGATCATCGGCTTCCCCTATTTGGTGGTATGTCGATAGACCCCGTCCCACGCCGCGGGCGGGCTCCGCTCGTAATTCCGCGCCCGCCGGGCCATCACCCGCGAGACCGGATCGTCGAATTCATCGGCCAGCGCCGCGAAGCGCCCGGCGGCGGGGCCGAAGCGGCCGGCAAGGTAGTCGGCGAACGCCGCCGCGTAGCCCTCGATCAGCCGCCGCTCTGCCTCGCCGGCCTCCTCGCGCAGGGCCAGCGGCTGGTATATGGAGACCGGCTCGGAGCGTCCCTTCACCGTCACCCGGTCGACCTCGCGCCCCGCCAGCACGCTCGACGCCTCCTCCCAGGCGGCAGCGCCGAAGAGCATGAAGCTTCCGTACTGCTTGTTCAACGACTCCAGCCGCGCCGCCTGATTGACCGCGTTGCCGATGGCGGTGTACTCGAAGCGCTCCGCCGAGCCCACCACCCCGGTGACGCAGCGACCGCGGTCGACGCCGATGCGCAGCGCCACCTCGTGGCCCAGCTCGCGGCGGATCTCCCCGGCGAACGCCGCGAAGGCGCGGTCGATCGCCCAGGCCGCCCGTGCCGCCCGCGCGGCGGGCGCCGGGCACCCCTGGGGCGCCCCCCAGAAGCCCATGGCGGCGTCGCCGATGAACTTGTTGAGGGTGCCCGCCTCGGCGCGGATCGCCTCGTGGACCAGCCCGTAGTAGCGGTTGAGCAGCGGCTGGATCTCCTTGCCGAGGATCTCCGAGAGGGTGGTGAAGCCGGCCAGATCGCAGAACAGCACCACCAGCTCCCGCTCGTGGGGCTCGAACACCAGTTCGCGTTGCTGCACCAGCGACTGGGCGATCTCCGGCGAGACCATCCGCTCGAAGATCCCCAGGGTGGTACCCAGCTCCACCTCCTTGGTGGTGAAGCGGTGCAGCACGCCCCAGATCAGCCCGCCGCCGACCAGCGCGCCGAGCGGCTGCCAGGGGGGCAGCCATCCCCACCAGAGCAGCCCGAGGCTCACCGCATAGAGCGCCAACAGGGTGCCGGCGGTCCAGCCCACGGCCCGCCACAGGGTGTCGGCACGCGCCGCCAGGGTGAAACCGCCGACGGCCGCCAGCGCCAGGAGCACGCCCGCCACCCACGGCGCCGCGCGCAGGAAGCGCCCCTGCAGGGCGGCGTCGAGTACCACCGCGTGGAACACCATGCCCGGCGCCTGGCCGGCAAAGGGAAAGGGCTTCAGGTCGTAGAGCCCCGGCGCGGTGTAGCCGATCACCACGTAGCGGTCGCCGAACGCCTCCGGCGGCACGCTCGGCGCCTCGCCGCGCAGCAGCCGGGCGGCGGAGTCGACCACCGCCGAGGCGGAGTACCAGCGAAAGTGGCCACCGTCGCCGGGGAACCAGGGGCGGGCCAGCCCCCGCCCGTCGAGGGGGATCTGCAGGTCGCCGAAGCGGACCCGATCGGCGCGCCACTCGACCGGCCCCGCCCCCGCGGCCAGCGGCGCGAAGGGCAGCGACGGGATCACCCCGCCCGCCGCCGTGCGCAGCAGCGGCGGGGTGGCGCGAAACAGGTGGTCGACGTCCTGCACGCCGGTGACCGCCCCCTCGCCGATGCCGCGCTCCACCAGCGCCGCCACCGGGCGGTCGATGCCGGGGAGGGTGTAGGCGCCGGGCGGCGGGGTCACCGCCAGCGGCGCGGCCACCGCGTCCCGCCCCGCGCCGACCGCGACCCACGAGCGGCCGGCGTGGCGCAGCGCCTCGCCGAAACGGCGGTCCTGCTCCTCGCCGTAGGGGGTGCGGTTGTTGAACAGGATGTCGATGAGCACCGCCCGCGCGCCGCCATCGCGCGCGTACTGCGCCATCATCCCGTAGAGTTCGCGGGGCAGCGGGAAGCCGACCCCGGCCGCCTCGAAGGCGTCGAGGCTCGCCTGATCGACCTCGATCAGCACCACCCGGTCGCTCGACCGGTATCCCTGCCAATCGGCGATCCACCCCAGGTGGCGATCCAGCGCCTTGGCCACCACCCCCTCGACGAACGGGGTCAGACCGACGAAGGCGGCGACCGCCAGCGCGAACGCCAGGGGCACCGCATGGCGGGCGAGCGAGCGGGGAGACCTCCGCGCCATCAACGGATCCCCCCGATCCGCCGCGCCGCTGCCCACACCGTCCCTCGTGCCACTCCACTCACCATCCGCCCCCCCAACAAGTGCGCGGATAATGACACAATCCTAAAGAAACTGAGAGCCCCACCCGTGGCCGCACCCCGCGATCAAGGGGGTAGGTCGTCGCTACCGCGGCGACGCAAACGGGGGCAGCGGCGGGAAGGGATACGAGGTTGTTTCCGAGCGGGGCGTCCCGTCCGGACGGAGTGGGCGGCGGGTTTATCCACGGTGCCACCGTTCGCGTCGCCGCGGTAGCGGCGACCTGCGCCACCCCTTAGCGGCGTAGACAACCCCGTCGACCTTGAGTAGCCTGAAGCAGGCCGCGCCAGACCCCACCGAAGGCACGCGCCCACCCTTCTCTGCCACACCTTCTTCGGGAGCCACTGTTTTGGCCGGCAACTCTCAGGAACGCCCCGGCGGGGCCTCTGCCTACATCGACTGGAATCTCTACGATCCCGGCGCCTTTCACGACGAACTGATCAGCACCCCCGGCAACGCCCGCGCCGCGGCCCGCGGGGTGGTCTCCTACCTGCGCAAGTTCACCGGCCGCCACCTGGCGATGCGCCAGCGGGCGGCGGAGACGGCGATCCAGGAGATGGGGGTCAGCTTCACCATCTACAGCGAGGGGGAGAACATCGACCGCTCCTGGCCGATGGACATCATCCCGCGGGTGATCGCGCTGAAGGAGTGGCAGCGGCTGGAGGAGGGGCTGATCCAGCGGCTCACCGCGCTGAACCTCTTCATCGACGACCTTTACAACGATCGGAAGATCATCAAGGACGGCATCTTCCCCGAGGAGATCGTGCTCGGCTCGAAGGACTTCCTGGAGGCGTGTATCGGCGCCAAGCCGAAGTACGGGGTATGGGCCAACATCTGCGGCTCCGATCTGGTGCGCGACCGCGACGGCACCGTCTACGTGCTGGAGGACAACCTGCGCGTCCCCTCCGGGGTCTCCTACATGCTGGAGAACCGGGCGGTGACCAAGCGGGTGCTGCCCCAGCTCTTCCGCAAGCACAGCATCCTGCCGGTGGACGACTACACCTCACAGCTCTACGACATGCTCTCCTCCCTCTCGCCGCGGGCGGTGGAGAACCCGGAGGTGGTGGTGATGACCCCGGGGATCTTCAACTCCGCCTACTTCGAGCACGCCTATCTCGCCCAGAAGATGGGCGCCGAGCTGGTCGAGGGGGCGGACCTGGTGGTGGGCGACGACGACTGCGTCTACATGAAGACGATCAACGGCCTGGAGCGGGTCGACGTCATCTACCGCAGGATCAACGACGACTTCCTCGACCCGGAGACCTTCCGCGCCGACTCGCGGCTCGGCACCCCGGGGCTGTTCCGCGCCTGGCGCAAGGGCAACGTGGCGCTGGCCAACGCCCCCGGCGCGGGGGTGGCCGACGACAAGGTGGTCTACACCTACGTGCCGAGAATCATCAAATACTATCTCGACCAGGATCCGATCATCCCCAACGTCCCCTCCTTCCTCTGCGTCGACCCGCAGCAGCGCGAGCACGTGCTGGCCAACCTGGAGACCATGGTGGTCAAGCCGGCCAACGAGTCGGGGGGCTACGGCATGCTGGTGGGCCCGGCCTCGACCAAGGCCGAGCGCGCCGCCTTCGCCGAGCTGATCCAGAAGAGCCCGCGCAACTACATGGCGCAACCGGCGCTCTCGCTCTCCACCGCGCCGACGCTGTGTGAGCACCACATCGAGCCGCGCCACCTCGACCTGCGCCCGTTCATCCTGCAGGGCGAGGGGCACTACGTCACCGCCGGCGGACTCACCCGGGTCGCCCTGCGCAAGGGCTCGCTGGTGGTCAACTCCTCCCAGGGCGGCGGCAGCAAGGACACGTGGGTCGTCGATACGGAGGCGAAGTGAGATGCTCTCGCCAACATCATTATTTAACCGCAGATTAACGCAGATTGGCGCAGATCAAATGGGAAAAATCTGCGTTCATCTGCGTTAATCCGCGGTTCGTCTGCTCCTGTTGTCTGGTGCTGGATAGATACAATGCTTTCACGTGTCGCAGAACGTCTCTACTGGTTCGCCCGCTACGTCGAGCGGGTGGAGAACACCGCCCGCCTGATGCTGGTGCGCCACCAGCTGATCCTCGACCTGCCGACCACCGTGCAGCCCGGCTGGGAGCTGCTGGTCAAGGTGCTCGGCGCGGAGGCCGCCTACGCCGAGCTGCACGGTGGGCGGCCGACCGAGAAGAACGTCATCCGCTTCGTCTTCGGCGACCGCGACAACCACAGCTCGATCCTCAGCTCGCTGGGGGCGGCGCGGGAGAACGTGCGCACCTCCCGCGAGGTGTTGCCGAGCGACACCTGGGAGCGGGTCAACAGCCTCTACCTGAGCGTCGCCCAGCGCGCCAACCGCGAGCTGCCGCGGAGCGCCCGCCACAAGGTGCTCAACGACGTCATCCAGCGCTGCCAGCAGCTCACCGGCATGCTCGCCGGCTGCATGACCCACGACGCCGCCTACCAGTTCATCCGCATCGGCCGCAACCTGGAGCGCGGCGACATGGGCAGCCGCATCGTCGACGTCGGCGGCAGCGACCTGATGGGCGACGACGAGGAGCGCCGGCCGTTCCGCAACGCCCTGTGGATCAGCGTGCTCAAGTCGCAGAGCGGCTACCAGGCCTACCGCCTCAACGTACGCCACACGGTGCGCCCGGAGGACGTGCTGGAGTTCCTGCTGCGCAACCCGCTGTTCCCCCGCTCGCTGCTCCACACCCTCGGCGAGATCGCCACCAGCATGGAGCGGCTGCCGCGCCACGAGGAGCCGTTGGAGTTCATCCGCGAGACCGAGCGCAAGCTCGCCGCCACCGACGTGGGCCAGTTGCGCGGCGAGGAGCTGCACCAGTTCATCGACAACGTCCAGCGCTGCCTCAACGAGGCCCACGGGGCGATCAGCGGCACCTGGTTCCATCCCGACTAATGGAAAACGGCGCCTGGAGCGAAGCACGGCGCTTGGGGCGCCGTGCTTCGCTCCAGGCGCCGTTTTCCATCATTTGCGTTGAATAATCGGGTAGGGTGTGCCGACGAGAGGAGGCGCACCACTCTCTACGGAGTGGCGCGCCTCGAAGATATCGGGAGGGTGTGGCTCTTGTCCTCGGCACACCCTGCTGTTCGGCGACGGCTCGACCGATCCGAGCCAAGCGCACCACATGGGGCGGATTGACGATGGCGTAATCCGCTGGAGCGGAACGGCCTCCATCGGCGGTGCCCCCGTTCACGGCGGATTACGCTATCGCTAATCCGCCCTACGGGCCGGTCCGATCGCGGCGCTGTGGGAAGGCCGACCGGCGGTTGCCGGGCCGGCCCTCCTCCGGGCCTCATCGGGCATGTGGGCTACCAGCCGTAGGGGCCTTGGCCCATACCGCCGCCGCGGCCGTAGCCGGCGCCGGGGCCCATCCCCTGGCGCGGGCCGCCGCCGAAGCCGCGACCGGCGCCGGGCCCGTACTGGGCGAGCACCGCGCGCTGCTCATCGGTGAGCACCGCGTCCAACTTCTTCGCCTCCGCGGCGAAGACCTTCATCTCTTCCAGGCGGGCGGTCATCAGCGCCACATGCTGGTCGGTGCGATCGGTCAGCGAGCTGCTGGTGCGCAGCGCCTGCATCTGCTGGCGATGGGCCTGACGCTGTTCCGCACGGCCCTTCAGCGCGGTCTTGAACGCCTCCCAGGCCGGCTTCTGCTCATCGGTCAGGTTGAGCAGCGGCTCCACCCGGGCCAGCCGCGCATCGACCCGGGCCGCCGGGTCCTGGTTGAAGCGGCCGTAGCCGGCGCCGGGGCCCATCCCGGAACCCGCGTTCGGGCAGCCGCCGCGGCCGTAGCCGGGACCGCCGCCGTAGCCGGGGCCGAAGGCCTGGACGCTGGCGGCAACGCCGATACCGAGGGCGGCAAGGGTGGCGAGGGTGATCTTGGTGGCGGTTTTCATGGCTTCTCTCCTGTGAGGGTCGGGGATCAAGAGGAGACGTTTCGTCTCTCTCTGGTGATAATGAAACCATCCGGCGGTAACCCCGCCGTTGCCGAAACCGGCCGTTTTGTAACCCTCCGTTACCGATCCCGGAACCGTTACACTCGGTTACAAATCTCTCCCGAATTTCCCGAAGGGCCATGAACGACGACACGCACATCCTGGTGGTGGACGACGACCCGCAGCTGCGCCAACTGCTCGAGGAGTACCTGAGCGGCAACGGCTTCCGGGTCAGCGGCGCGCGCGACGGCCGCGCCATGTGGCGCGCGCTGGAGTCGACGCGGGTCGACCTGGTGATCCTCGACCTGATGCTGCCGGGGGAAGACGGCCTGACGCTGTGCCGCAACCTGCGCGCCCGCTCCGAGGTGCCGATCATCATGCTCACCGCCCGCGGCGAGGAGACCGACCGCATCGTCGGCCTGGAGATGGGCGCCGACGACTACCTGGCGAAGCCGTTCAACCCGCGCGAGCTGCTGGCGCGGATCAAGGTGATCCTGCGCCGGGTGCGGGTGCAGGGGGAGACCACCCCGCTCTCCGGGCTGCGCGAGGTGCGCTTCGAGGGGTGGACGCTGGAGGTGACCGCCCGCCACCTGATCGACCCGCAGGGGGTCGTGGTGAGCCTCTCCGGCGGCGACTACCGGCTGCTGGAGCTGTTCCTGGAGCGCCCCAACCGGGTACTCAAACGGGATCTGCTGATCGAACTGCTGCAGGGCAAGGAGGCGCTGCCCGACGATCGCGCGGTGGACGTCCAGGTGAGCCGCCTGCGCCGCCGGCTGCGCGACGACGCCTCCGAACCGCGCTTCATCAAGACCATTCGCGGCGAGGGCTATCTGTTTGCCGCCAAGGTGGAGAAGGGGTGAAGGCGTGGCGTAGGTCGTCGCTACCGCGGCGACGCAAACGGAGGCACCGCGGACAAGCCCACCGCCCAACCCGTCCGACCGGGACATCCCGCTCGGTAACGACCTCGCCCCCCCACCCCCGCTGCCCCCGTTTGCGTCGCCGCGGTAGCGGCGACCTACGGGCCCCTCCAATCGCCCGCTGACCGCAGAGACCGATGACTTCCAACGCCACCCCGAACACCGAGCGCTTCGACCCGCAACTCCACGACTTGGTCGAGGAGGCCGACAGCGGCGCCCGCCACCCCCGCGGCCTCGCCGGAAAACTCCTCTACGGCGTGCCACTGCTGTGGTCGCTGTTCCAGCTCTGGTACGCCTCCCCCCTCCCCTTCAAGCTCGGCGTCGGCGTCTTCAACAACACCGAGGCGCGGGCGATCCACCTCGCCTTCGCGCTGTTTCTCGCCTTCACTGCCTTCACCGCGCGCAAGGGCTCGCCGCGCGACCGCATCCCGCCCCTCGACTGGCTGTTCGCCCTGCTCGGCGCCTTCAGCGCCGCCTACATCTACCTCTTCTACAACCAGCTGGCGACCCGCTCCGGCCTGCCCAGCCACCTCGACCTCGGCGTCGGGCTGTGCGGCATGCTGCTGCTGCTGGAGGCGGCGCGGCGCACCCTCGGTCCGCCGCTGATGGTGGTGGCGGGGCTCTTCCTCTTCTACACCTTCGCCGGTCCGTGGATGCCCGAGGTGATCGCCCACAAGGGACAGAGCCTGAGCAAGGTGCTCTCCCACCAGTGGCTCACCACCGAGGGGGTGTTCGGCGTGGCGCTCGGTGTCTCCACCAGCTTCGTCTTCCTCTTCGTGCTGTTCGGCGCCCTGCTGGAGCAGGCCGGCGCCGGCAACTGGTTCATCCAGACCGCGTTCGCCCTGCTCGGCCACCTGCGCGGCGGCCCCGCCAAGGCGGCGGTGGTCGCCTCGGCGGCCACCGGCATGATCTCCGGCTCGTCGATCGCCAACGTCGCCACCACCGGCACCTTCACCATCCCGCTGATGAAGCGGGTCGGCTTCCCCGCCTACAAGGCCGGCGCCATCGAGGTGGCCGGTTCGACCAACGGCCAGCTCACCCCGCCGGTGATGGGGGCGGCGGCCTTCCTGATGATCGAATACGTCGGCATCTCCTACCTCGAGGTGATCCGCCACGCCATCCTGCCGGCGGCGATCTCCTACATCGCGCTGCTCTACATCGTCCACCTGGAGGCAGTGAAGGCGGGCATGCAGGGTCTGCCGAAGCCACACCGCCGCACCCTCGCCCAGACCCTCATGACCCTCACCGGAGGAACCGCCGTGATCTGCGCCATCGGCCTCGGGGTCTACCACGGCCTCGGCTGGTTGCGCGAGCCGGCCGGTCCGGCGGCGATCTTCATCGTCGGCGCGCTGATCCTCGCCACTTACCTCGGCCTGCTCAAATACAGCGCCCGCTTCCCCGAGCTGAAGCTGGACGATCCCGAGGAGGAGCTGACCCACCTCCCCGAGAGCGGCCCCACCATCCGCGTCGGCCTCTACTTCCTGCTGCCCATCGTGGTGCTGATGTGGTGCCTGATCGTCGAGCGCTTCTCGCCCGGCCTCTCCGCCTTCTGGGCCACCGCGCTGATGCTCTTCATCGTCCTCACCCAGCGCCCGCTGCTCGCCCGCTTCCGCGGCCGCCCCGCCACCGGCCAGTGGCGCCGCGGGATCAACGAGTGCCTGCTCGGCCTGGTCCACGGCGCGCGCAACATGATCCCCATCGGCGTGGCCACCGCCGCCGCCGGCATCGTGGTGGGGACGATCACCCTCACCGGTATCGGCCAGGTGATGATCGATCTGGTGGAGGCCGCCTCCGGCGGCAATCTGATGGTGGCGCTCGTCTTCACCGCCGCCATCTGCATCGTGCTGGGCATGGGCCTGCCGACCACCGCCAACTACATCGTGGTCTCCTCGCTGATGGCCCCGGTGCTGGTCTCGCTGGCGGCCAGCCACGGCCTGGCAATCCCGCTGATCGCGGTGCATATGTTCGTCTTCTACTTCGGCATCCTCGCCGACGACACCCCGCCGGTGGGGCTCGCCGCCTTCGCCGCCGCGGCGATCGCCAAGAGCGACCCGATCCGCACCGGCATCCAGGGCTTCACCTACGACATCCGCACCGCCATCCTCCCCTTCCTCTTCGTCTACAACACCCAGCTGCTGCTGATCGGCATCGACGGCTGGTGGCACCTGGCGGTGGTGGTCGGCTCGGCGGTCGCCGCCGTGCTGCTGTTCGCCGCCGCCACCCAGGGGTGGTGGCTGACCCGCAGCCGCCGCTGGGAGAGCGCCGCGCTGCTGCTGGTCGCCTTCACCCTGTTCCGCCCCGGCTTCTGGTGGGACGAGATCTATCCCCCGTTCCGGAACCTCCCGCCGCAGGAGATCTTCCAGCAGGCCGCCGCGACCCCCGCGGGCGGTGCCCTCGACTTCACGGTGGCGGGGGAAACCCTGGAGGGGGAGCACGTCGAGCGGGGCATCCACCTGCCCCTGGGGAGCGGCGCCGACGGCCGCGCCCGTCTCGAAGAGGCCGGCCTGGAGCTGCGCCGGGAGGGGGGCGAGGTGATCGTCGACGATGTCCTCTTCGGCAGTCCCGCCGAGCAGTTGGGCATCGACTACGACTGGAAGATCACCGAACTGCGGGTGGAGAACGACCGCCCCGCCAAGGAGTGGATCTACCTTCCCGCCCTGCTGCTGCTGGCGCTGGTCGCCTTCGTGCAACGCCGCCGCGCCGCATCGGCAACGTCATAGGGCGTGCCGCGCACGCCGTGTCAAACAGACATGCCACTGCGCGAGGACGGTGGGCGAACCGTCCGATCGGTCGTTCCGTTCAACACGGCGCGCACGGCACGCCCTATAGCCAACCTCGTCGGACGAGTTCCCACGCACTCGTTCCCACGCTCTGCGTGGGAACGCCCTCTTCGACGCTCCGCGTCGTGTCCAGCGAAGGCACCGCTCCTGCAGCGCGCCGCCACCGCGAGGACGCAGAGCGTCCAAGGCCCCTGGTTACGACGCAGAGCGTCGTAACCAGGGGAACCAGACCAGTCTCGTTCCCACGCTCTGCGTGGGAACGTCTTCTCCGACGCTCCGCGTCGCGTCAAACGAGGCTCCCCCCTTGTCGTGCCGCCGTCAGGACGCAGAGCGTCCGAGATCCCTGGTTACGACGCAGAGCGTCGTAACCAGGGGCCTGCGTCGTAACCAGGGATCGTTCGCGGCGAGGCTCCGATCAGGCGAAATCACGGTGCGGTTTTTCGCCACCCGGCCGGCTGCTACCATGGCGCCTTCCGAAACCTTGCGGCGCCCCCCACCATGCTGATCGTCATCTCCCCCGCCAAGACCCTCGACTACGACACCCCACCGACCACCGCCGAGCACACCCTCCCCGACTATCTGGAGCACTCGCAACAGCTGATCGAGCGGGCGCGCCGCTACTCCGCCCTCGATCTGGCCGAGCTGATGGAGATCAGCATGAAGCTCGCCGAGCTCAACTTCGAGCGCTTCCAGGCGTGGCACACCCCGTTCACCCCGGAGAACGCCAAACAGGCACTGCTCGCCTTCAAGGGGGACGTCTACACCGGCCTCGACGCCACGACCCTGGACGCCGCCGACCTCGCCTTCGCCCAGGACCACCTGCGCATCCTCTCCGGCCTCTACGGCCTGCTCCGCCCGCTCGACCTGATGCAGCCCTACCGCATGGAGATGGGCCGCCGGATCGACACCGAGCGGGGCAGGAACCTCTACGCCTTCTGGGGCGAGATCATCACCGACGGATTGAATCGCCAGCTCAAGGCCCTCGACACGCCCTACCTGATCAACCTCGCCTCCGGTGAGTACTTCAAGTCGGTCAAACCGAAGAGCCTCGACGGCGAGATCATCACCCCCGAGTTCAAGGACTGGAAGAACGGCGCCTACAAGATGATGGGGGTCTACGCCAAGAAGGCCCGCGGCCAGCTGAGCCGCTACGTGATCGAAAACCGGCTGACCGATCCGGAGGAGATGAAGGGCTTCGGCGTCGACGGCTACGCCTTCAACGAGGAACTCACCGACGGCAACCAATGGGTCTTCACCCGCCGCCCGTCGTGACCGCAGCCGCACGGGAAACGCTCCCCTACACCCCGCTCTTCTGCGAGGAGAACATCTGGCTGCTCGCCCGCACGCTGCGCGAACAGGGTGTCGCTGCCGACGGGATGTGGGTGCTGCTGATCTCCAGCCCCGCCCACCAGGTGGCGTTGCTCCACCAACGGGCCGGTGACGACCACAACCTCGCGCTGTGGGACTACCACGTCGTCCTCCACGCGCGGATCGACGACGAGGAGCGGATCTACGACTTCGACACCACCCTCCCCTTTCCCTGCCCGGCGGCCCGCTACCTCGATGAGACCTTCCCGCCGGAGGCGCTGACCCCGCCGCCGCTACGGGCGACGATCCGCCGCATCCCGGCGACCGCGTACCTGCACCGCTTCCACTCCGACCGCAGCCACATGGTAGGCAGCGTCCCCGCCGACTGCTTTCCGCCGTGGCCGGCGATCACCCCCGATCACCCCGAGATCGTCCGCCTGCGCGAGTATAGGGAGATGGGCCGCGAGCTGCACGACGGCAGCCTCCTGCTGTCGCCGGAGGCATACCGGCGGCTGATCGCGGCGGAATCGGAGGCGGCACCATCGCGACCGCTGGGCCGCTCCTACCGGTGAGGATGACGGTCGGCCCGCTCCACTCCACCGAGCGAACCGATATTCACCCGGCCGAACGGAACTCCCCGCCAATACGCTTCCCTCCGCTCTTTCCGGGCGGTGCCCCCGCTCAACACGGCGCGCACGGCGCGCCCCATAGGGCGGCCCGCGGCCGCCAGCTCCTTCCCTCCGCCCTACCGGGACGAGCCCCCTCATCGGGCAGGGCAAGAGGCAATTCGCGGGCCCCAATTGCCTACGAGTGCGGCGCGGAGAGTCCGGCGGCGGCGCGTTGGGCTTCGCTCCCGCTCAGCCCACCACCCGCCGCACGCGCGGAATCAGGTCGTGGACCACCACCGGCTTCACCGTGAAGTCCACCGCGCCCATGCGCAGCGCCTTCTCGCGGGTCTCGATCTTGTCATCGCCGGTGACCATGATCACCGGGATCGCCTGGGTGGCGGGGTCGCGCTGCAGCGCTTCCAGCAATTGGAAGCCATCCATCTCCGGCATCACGATGTCGAGCAGGATCAGGTGCGGTTTCTGCGGTCCGCGCAGCAGCGCCAGCGCCTCGCGCCCATCCCCGGCGGCGATCACGTCCACCCCGAGGGTGCTCAGGTGCATGGTGAGGATGCTGCGCACCATCGACTGGTCGTCCACCACCATCACCCGCGGCCGCACCGCCGGCAGCTCGGCGAAGAAGGTGCTGCCCGCCCCCGGCCTGGATTCCGCCCGCAGCAGGCCGCCGTGGGCCTCCATGATGTTGTGGCTGAAGGGCATGCCGAAACCGGTGCCGCGCTCGCCGGCGGTGCCCGGCGTGGAGACCTTCTCCTCCAGCCGGAACAGCTTCGGCAGCACCTCCGGCGGGATCCCCACCCCACGGTCCTGCACCGCCACGGTGGTGGGGTGGGAGTCGGGGGTGAAGACCCGCACCCGTCCGCCCGGCTGGCTGAACTTGATGGCATTGGAGATCAGGTTCTGCATCACCTGGCCGAACAGCGTCGCGTCGGCGTAGATGCGGCTCCCCTCGGCCACCTGGTTGACGATCGTCACCTCCTTGCCCTTGGCCATCTGCGCCAGGGGCTGGAGCGACGCGGAGACCACGTAGTGGGCGTCGAGGAACTCCGGGTAGGGGGTGATCTTGCCCTGCTGGAGGCGGCTGATGTCGAGCAGGTCCTCCACCACGTTGAGCAGCCGCTTGCCGGACATCCAGATCTCGGTGGAGAGCTCCTTCAGCTCCTCCGCCTGCAGACCGTTCTCCTCGGCGTTGGCCAGCAGCTCGGCGAGGCCGACGATCCCACCCAGCGGTCCGCGCAGGTCGTGGGCCACCAGGGAGACGAACTTGTCCTTCAGCCGGGTCGCCTCCTCGGCGGTGGTCAGCGCCTCCTCCAGGGTGCGTTCCTGGCGCTTGCGGTGGACCGCGTAGTTGGTCTGGCGACGCAACAGGCGGGGGTAGGTCTCGTCCTTGATCAGGAAATCCTGGGCGCCCATCTTCATCGCCAGGGTACCCACCGCCTCGTCGCTGGTGCCGGTGAGCACCACCACCGGCAGCTCCTGCTCCACCTTGCGGAAGCGCGAGAGGGTCTCCAGGCCGTCGGAATCGGGCAGGGTGAGATCGAGCAACACCACGTCCACCGGGGCGTGGGCGTGATCGGCAACGTAGGCGATGCCGTCGGCCAGCGTGGAGAGATGGATCACCTCCGCCGCCTCGGCCGCCTCACCCGTCTCGAAAATCGAGCGCACCAGCATCGCCGAGGAGTTGGCGTCTTCGATCAGCAAAATCCGTTTGGCGAGGAAAAAGAGGGGTTCGCTCATGAGTCAGGATGCGGAAACCGGGTGATCCCTTATCGGATGTTCTGCCCGCAACATACACCAAATGACCTGACGGGATAAACCGTTTGGTCAACGCCCGGCGCGAAAATGAAGACCAAGGAATTTCCCCCCCTCGCTTCAGCCGAACGCCCATCCCGCCCGACCGCCGAAAATACTATTCTTGATGTGAGAAACCTAGGATGTTCCCGATCCAGCGCCGCGGAGACTTCACGATGTACCGACTCATCCCCTTGCTGTTTCTGCTGTTGAGCGTCCCGGCCGCCGCTTGGCAGGTGGCGTTCGACCCCGACGACAGCCGCATCCACGTCACCAACGACCGCACCCTCTCCGGGGTGGAGACCTACCTGGTGGAGGCCGACCTCGACCAGCCCAGCGCGCGCTGGCACTCCTGGAGCCTCGACGACGGCTGGCGCCCGGGCCTCCAACCGGCCGCCGCGCGGCCGCTGACGTTGGCGCCGTTCGCCGACCGCGCCGTCGCCGACCTCCCCGAGGCGTGCGACGAGGAGCGGCGCTGCATCCTCGCCCTGGTGGCGGTCGCCCCGGGCGACGCCCCGCTCGACAGCGGCAACTGGCTGGCCGCCTCGATCCATCCCCTCACCGCGGCCGCCGCCCGCCTGCGGCTGCCCGGCCAGCGGCTCTTCCTCTCCAGCGACGGCAGCGGCCGCGAAATCACCAATGACGCCCCCACCGCCCTCGCCGGGGATACCGCCGCCCCCACACCCACCGCCGACGGCTCGGTGACCGAATCGACCACCGAGAAACCCGACCTCTTCCGCCTGGAGGGGAGCCGGCTGCTCTACGCCAATGGTTCCGCCGAACGCTTCCAGGTGATCGACCTCAGCGACCCCGCCGCGCCACGCCTCGCCGCCCAGCTCACCCTGCAGGGGACGCCGCGGGAGATCTACGCCCTCGACGGCTACTACCTGCTGATGCAGGGCAACCAGTGGGGCAGCGACGAGGGCACCCGCATCACCACCCTGCGGCTGACCGACGACGGAATCCTGGAGAACGTGGCGGAGTACACGCTGGACAACCACTTCGTCGAATCGCGCCGCCGCGACGGGGTGATCTACGCGGTGACCCAGCAGTACGGCAACGGCGACGGCACCACCGCGGTCACCGTCCACGCCCTGGCGATGGGGTCCGACGGTTCCATCGAGGAGCGTACCAGCGCCCGGTTCGACGGCTACTCCCCAACCGTGGCGATCTTCCCCGATCACCTGGTGGTCACCGGCCACGACACCTCCGACTGGCGCGCCACCAACGTCCAGCTCTACGACCTGGACCGCACCGACACCCCGCTCCACGCCCGCCCGCAGATCCAGGTCCCCGGCCAGATCCCCTCGGAATTCCATCTCGACGTCAGCGACGGCCTGCTACGGCTGGTCTACGGTCCGCCGGAGCGGGACAGCGGCAGCACGCTGGCGATCTACGACCTCGGCGAGGAGACGCCGACGCTCGCCGGCAGCGTCGGCGCCATCGCCCCCGGCGAGGCGCTCTTCGCCACCCGCTTCGTCGGCGACACCGCCTACGTGGTGACCTACGAGCGGACCGACCCGCTGTGGGTGATCGACCTCACCGACCCCACCGCCCCGGCGCTGGCCGGCGAACTGGAGGTGCCCGGCTGGTCGGAGCAGCTCTTCTTCCATGACCAGCGGCTGTTCGCCGTCGGCATCGACGACCAGCCGAGCGGCGACGAGAGCTGGGCGCGGCGGGTCGCGGTGAGTCTGTTCGACGTGGCCGACCCGACCCGGCCGCAACTGCTCTCGCGCCTCACCCCGCAGATCGGCGCCGCCACCTATACCCACTCGCCGGCCCTCGACGACGAGCGCGCCCTGCTCCTCGACTGGACCGACGGCTACGCCGCCCTGCCGATCACCGGCTGGGACAGCACCACCGTCAACCAACTGCAACTGGTCTCCATCGGCCCCGACACCCTCATCGACGGCGGCCAGCTCGCCACCGCCAGCGCCATCCAACGCAGCGTCGAACTGGACGGCGAGACCCTCGCCGCCCTCGGCGACCAGACCCTGGTCACCCTGCTCCGCGGCAACGGCACCCCGCAACCGCTGGGCGAACTGGAGCTGGCCCGCAACCTCACCTGGATCGCCGCCGACGGCGGGCAGGTGTGGGTCAGCGGCAACGGCGACGGTGGCTACCGGCGCCTCTATCGCCACACCCCCGACCAGTTGGAGGAGCCGGCCGAGCAGTGGACCCTGGCCGACACCTTCGTGGCGGCCACCGCCAACGGCAGCGACCTGCTCTTCTACAACGTCAACCCGCTGACCGCCCAACGGGTCCATGACGGCCAACCGGGGCCGCTGCTCACCCTGGAGGAGGGCGAGGAGAGCGGCAACAGCTGGTGGCAACGCAGCCTGCTGCTGACCGACGACCACCTCTACCTCAGCGAACACCGCGCTACCATCCGCCCGCTGGTCGCCGTCACCATCGACCAGTTGCTGCCCGAGGTCGAAAACGAGGGGCTATCCACCCTGCGCAGTTGGCAGCTCGCCGCCGACGGCAGCGCGGTCGAGGAGAGCGAACGCACCATCCCCGGCCAGGCGGTGGCGGTAAGCGACGATGGCGAACTGCTCACCCTGGAGTACAACTACGACGGCAGCGGCGCGCAACTCCACCGCCTCACCCTGGAAGCGGAGGCGGCGCGACTGGTGGAGAGCTTCCCCCTGCCCTGCTCGTGGCCCACCGCCCGCTGGCAGCCGCCGGCGCTCTACGTCACCTGTGCCGGCAGCTACTACTACGCCTACGACGCCGTCGACCTCTCGGGGAACGCCACCACGCTGATCCGCTACGGCGCCGACGGCGGCTTCCACGAGGAGGGGCGCTGGGAGCTGGACGGTGCCACCTACCTGATGGCCGCCAACGCCAGCCGGGTACTGGTCAATCAATACCGCTACGGCCCCTACACCCCGGTGCCCGACGTCGCCACGCTGGAGGTGGGCGTCACCACCACCACCTCCCTCTTCGCCCCCCCCGTCGAGACGAGCTGCCGGATCCTCGACCTGAGCGGCAGCGAGGTGGTGGAAGTGGCCACCGTGGAGGATTGCTCCGCCTCCGCCAGCGTGCTGACCGACGACCGCCTGCTCCAGGCCCGCGGCTACGCCGGCATCCGCGAGACCCGCTGGTAGCGGTTCGTCCAAAAAGCCGAGGGATCTCCGCACGCAATAGCGTGCGGAAGTCTCCCACCGGCCCCATTACGGTGGCAGTTTCGTTCGACACGGCGCCCGCGGGGCGCCCTATAGGGCGCCCCGCGGGCGCCGTGTCGAACGAAGGCAAGCGCTACAAGCCCCCCACGCACCGACGTATTCAGCCAAGCGCGATGAACATCTCCGCGCCTCTCCAAAACCATCCGTCCAGTTGGAAGGACGGAAAGGAAGCGCCTTTTTCCCACATCGATCAAGCAATTTCCTGATACACATTAACCGAAAAATGACGTCTTTTTATAAGGGAGGATTGAGCGATCCGCCCCCCCCGCCCACGGGCGGCGCAAAACCCGTTCAGCGGAACGGATTCCTGACCACGCACCGCCACGGCGTTGTCCCCCGGGAACGCCAAAGCCCGTTCAAACAGGAGAAACGTTCCATGCTCGCCGCCATCGACCCCACCACCGCCCTCCCCGAACTCACCGACGACCAGTTCAAGGAACTGGCCAAGGGCATCCAGATCCCGCCCCAGCCCAACACCCTGCTCGAAGTGGAGCGCGAGACCCGCAAGAGCGAGCCGAGCCTGCACACCCTCTCCCACATCGTCAGCCGCGACGTCGGGGTCTCCGCCGGCATCCTCAAGGCGGTCAACTCGCCGCTGTTCGGCATGCGCAAGACCATCAGCTCCATCGAGCACGCGGTCAACCTCCTCGGCATCCGCAACATCCAGAGCGTGGTCGCCAGCATGTCGCTGCGCGAGAGCATCAACAAGCACGGCTCCCCCGCCCTCGACCGCTTCCTCGACTCCGCCAACGACTGCGCCCTGGTCTGCTCCTACCTCGCCAAAACGCTGCGCATCATGCAGCCCGAGGACGCCTACACCCTGGGCCTGTTCCACGACGTCGGCATGCCGATGATGATCCTGCGCTTCCCCAACTACAAAACGGTGCTGATCGAGGCCAACCAGACCGCCACCTACACCCTGACCGAGGTGGAGGACAAGCACCTGGGGACCAACCACGCGGTGGTCGGCTACCTGGTCGCCCGCTCCTGGAAACTGCCACCGCTGATCGCCAACGCGATCTTCAACCACCACCGCATCGGCGAGCTGCTCAACGCCTCGCGGATGGGGATCAACGGCGGCGGCGACGACCGCGAGCTATGCGCCGCGATCAGCATGCTGCTGCTCGCCGAACACATCAGCTACACCTACCGCGGGCGCACCGATTTCCACGAGTGGCGGCGCACCGGCGAGGCGGTGCTGGAGTTCTTCGACCTCAAGCGGGAAGAGTTCGACGACCTCAAGGAGGAGGTGCTGGAGCTGCTGCGCGACGACGAGCGGGGGATCTGAGGCGATCGCCGGTCGGATTCTTCGGTGGATGGGATGTGATGGGCGCCGCACCGCCCATCACCGCCTCCCCCCATGGCCGATGGCCCGATCGTTCAATCGCCCCATTGTTCAATCGCCCCATTGTTCAATCGGGTTAGACTACCGGTCCCATTGACCCACCACCAACGCCCATGACGCCTCCGCCCCGCCTGCGGACGACCCTGCCGCTCCTTGCCATCCTCCTCCTCCCGCCGACGCTGCGCGCTGGAGAGGAGACGGTCCCCCGCACCGCGGCGCCGCGCACCATCCCCGACACCACCTACCCCTGCGATCTGGCCTGCGCCACCCGCAACTACCCCTATGCGGTACTCAGTCTCGGCACCTACGAGAGTGAGGACCTCGCAGCGTGGAACGGCTGGCAGCGGATCCGGGTGGACGAGGACGGCTCCACCGGCTACCGCGCCTCCATCTACCGCCACGACGGACGGCGTGAGATCGCCATCGCCTACGCCGGCACCGACGCCCTCGACCTCAACGACTGGCTCACCGACGTCGAGCTGCTGTTCGCCGGCAGCGTCCCCGCCCAGTACCGCCAGGGCGGCGTCACCGCCCTCAACACCCTGGTCGAGATGGGCGGGGATGCGGCGCAGGCCGGCTACCGCCTGACCCTCACCGGCCACTCCCTCGGCGGCGGCATGGCCCAGTTCGTCGGCCGCGTGCTGCACCGCCGCGCCACCACCTTCAACACCCTGCCGATCGCCGACGACGTCAGCGCCGCCGCGCTGATGTACGACGACTACTTCAGCCGCGAGGCGCCCCAGCTCCAGGGCGACGGTGAAGAGATCGTCAACCTGGTCGCCCGCGACGGCGACGACGGCTACGACATCGCCGCCGACTGGTTCAGCGGCGACCTGTGGGGCACCACCTACCTCGTCGACGTCGAGGTGGACGACCTGCTCTTTTCGATCCCCGACCTCTACCAGCGCCACGCCCTCGGCACGCTGATCGACGCACTGCAACGCCGCCTCACCACCGCGACCCTCGGCGGGCTGACCGTGAACGACGACTGGGCGTGCGCCGGCCAGCCGCAGGAGCGGCAGTGGACCATCTTCGCCGACGGCACCTTCCGCGCCATCGACTGGAGCGACACCGGCATCTGGTGGCTGGAGGGCACGCAGGTGAACATGGTCGACGACGGCGCCGTCACCTACCGCGGGAGCATAGGCGAGGATGGCGTCACCCTGAGCGGGGCGATGGAAGGCGACGACGGGCGCAGCGGCTGCTGGCAGGCGACCTATACCCCTCAGGCGGCCAGTTCGAACAGATCGGGCGTGCCGTAGTGGTGGAGCTGCTCCGGCGCAGAGAGGGTGGACTCCAGCAGGGCGGGATCCCGAATGCCGGAGGGACCACCGTGCTCGGCCAACTGCGCCGCGTGGATCGGCACCACCGCGCGCCGGTCGATCCACACCGGCGCCGCGGGGCTCATTTCGCCAGTTCCCGCAGAACGTCGCGGTCCTCCCGCATGATCGCCTCGGCAGCTTCGAGCTGCCGCGCCACCTCGGGGTCGTAAGGGCTGAGCAGAAACCCTTCGGGGGTCTCGGTGAGATAGAGCGCATCCCCCTTCCGGGCGTGGAGCAACGCCAACGCCTCCTTGGGCAGGATGACGCCGGCGGAGTTGCCGATGGCCTTGATCTCCAGCTTGATCATGGTGGGTCTCCCGAACGACGTTACAACAAACGTAATACGCCGCTCTCGGGAATTCAACCACCCTTACGGCGAGGTCCCGCCATCCCGGCGACCTCGGCACGTCGCCGGTCATCACCACGAAGAGGAGAAAGCGGAGCAGCCGCTGCATTCCCACACTGGTGCGTGGGAACGATCAATAAATCCACCCCCTCCGACCGTCAACGGCATAGGCCTTCCGATACAACAGCGTCATCAGTCCCATTCCTACCAACATCGACCAACACACCCACGTCGGTATCGATTCCGGATTCTGGTGTTGTAGTTATCGTTCGCGACGATTGCCGTGATTCCGCCAGATTTCCGCCGTGCCTCCGGAGAAGTGCGCTCTTCCGATGGCACCGCCTCTCCTGTAGGAGCGGCCCCGAGGCCGCGATGGGGTCGGAGTGCGGCGCTTCGGATTCGACGGTGGTGGGAAACGGGAAGGGCGTCATCGCGGCCTAGGAGCCTGTCGGGCTATGGGGGATCGAGTCGCGGGAGTGGGAGGGCGGCCCCAATTTTTCGAAAATCTGAGGAGAATAGTGAGCTATTTGACGAGGATTTTCGGAAAAATGGGGCCGTCATCCCGCTTTCGCGGCCGATTCATCCAAAGTCCGACAGGCTCCTAGGGGCCGCTCCTACAGGACAGAGCGGGAGCAGCGGGGCGTGGGGATCGGGGCCTTGTGGGGGCTTCGTTTGTTCGGAAGGTGTAGGGGTCGCGGCAACAACGCTGCCCCCGTTCGCGTCGGCGCGGTAGCGCCGACCTACGGCAACGTCCCGGTCTTACCTCCTGGGCTGAAATTGCCCGTAGGTCGGCGCTACCGCGCCGACGCGAACGGGGGCAGCGGGATCGCGGGGACAAGTGGCCTTGCCGAGTGCTTCGTTTGTTCGGAAGGAATTGGAACGGCGGTTGCGGAGGTGCCCCCGTTTGCGTCGGCGCGGTAGCGCCGACCTACTGGCGGCTTCGGATCAGCGGCAAGGGTTTACCCGTCTGCGGAATCGACAGGCAGATGTGAGTGAGCCATCCATGGAGACCGCAACGCGGCCTCCATCAGTCGTTGAAGTGGAGGGATGGCCGCGGATCACTTCAGGCCAAATCGAAACGATCCAGGCCCATCAATCAGCTCCTCGTCCGGTACCTCCCGGCCGAGGTAGCAGCTGCGCGGCCCCATGTCACGGTGGATCAGCTTGAACCAGGCGCGGGCGAAGACGTCAGCGAACACCTCCGGATCCTGGCGGAAGCGCCACGCTAAGCGGCACGCACGATAGCGAGCAAAAGTGTCACATACCTTCACGCTGCTTTACTCCGCCCAACTACGCGGCAGTTCCTCGCGCAGCGCCGCGACGAGCGCATCAATATCGGCGCGATTGGTATAGAGGTGGCAAGAGACCCGCACCGAGCGCTTGCCGAGGTGTTCGACGACCGGCACCTCGATCCGATACCGCTGCCACAAGCGTTCCATCAGCGGCCGGGCCTCCCCGGGCGGCAGCGGGCAGCTGACCATGCTGCCGTACCACGCCTCGGCCGTCGGTGGCTCCAAACCCGTCAGCTCGACGATCCGCTCACGGGCGTAGCGGGCCAGTGCGTGTGTCCGGGCGCGGAAGGCATCGAGGCCCACTTCGTTCTCCAGCAGGTCCAGTGCCGCGGTCGTCGCCAGGTACGGCGATGAATCGCGCGTGCCGGGCCAGATGAACTCCTCCCACCACGCCTCCGGCCTGCGCGGCAGGAGCCGCCCCCAGCACAACTGCGTCGGCTTGATCTGCGCGTGCCAGCGGGGATCGACCCACAGGAACCCCGAGCCGAACGGTGCGCTGACCCACTTGTGCAGGCTCACGCAGTAGAAGTCGCACGGCAGGGAACGCAGTGACAGCGCGGTCTGCGCGGGGGCGTGGGGCCCGTCGACCACAACGGCGATGCCGCGGCGGCGGGCCTCCTCGCAGATCTGCCGGACGGGGAGGATCACCGCGCTCGGCGAGGTAATGTGACTGACCACCAGCAGCCGGGTGCGATCGGTTGCGGCGGAGAAGAGGGCGTCGACGATCTCCTGCTCGTCGTGAAACCTCTCGGGCAGCGCCGCCGTCCTGAGTATCGCCCCCGCCGCATCGCACGCCCGTTGCCAGATCCGCACCACCGCGCCGTACTCGTGGTCGGTGAGCAGGACCTCGTCGTTCGCTTGCAGCGGGAACGAGTTGGCCACGACGTTCATCCCGTCGGTGGCGTTCTCCACGAAGGCGATGCAGTCGGGCGCCGCATCGACGAAGCGCGCGAGGCGGTCACGGGCGGCCAGCCAGGCCGGTTCAAACTGACGGGCGTAGAAGTCCATTGGCTGGCTACGGAGCCGCTGCTGCCACTCCTCTTGGGCGGCGATCACGCGCCGCGGCGGCGGACCGAAGGAGCCGTGGTTCAAGTAGATGGTATCGGTGCGGATCGGCCACTCGTCCCGCCACTTCCGCCAGGCCGGATCATCCTTAATGGAAGGCGCGTTCATCAGCGGGTTCGGCTCCGATGTTGTCTGAATTCCGCGCACCCGGGCGTATCTTACGAAGCGATCTCGATCCGGTTGCGCCCCGCCCCCTTGGCGGTGTAGAGCGCCTCGTCGGCGCGCCTCAGCTGCCCTTCGAGGCACGCCGGATCGTCACCCGCGCAGGTGGCGACACCGATGCTGACGGTGAGCGGCACCCGCTCCCCCTCATGTTCGAACAGGAGCGCCTCGGCCCCGGCGCGGATCCGCTCGGCCACCACCGCGGCGCTGTCGAGGTCGGCCCCGCCCATCACCAGCAGGAACTCCTCGCCGCCATAGCGGGCGAAGATGTCGTTGCCGCGGATCAGCTGGCGCACCAGGGCGGCGAAGCCCTCCAGCACCCGGTCGCCGAACAGGTGGCCGTGGTTGTCGTTAATCCGTTTGAAGTGGTCGAGGTCCATCAGCAGCAGGCTGAGCGGGTGGCCGCTCTCGTCGGCGATGCGCCGTTCGAGCAGCAGGGCGTTATCCAGGTGACCGCGGTTGTAGGCACCGGTGAGGCTGTCGTGGATCGCCTGCTCGCGCAACAGGGCATTCTGGCTCTCGATGACCGCCTTGGCCGCGGCCAGTTCGTTGACCGTCTCCTGGAGTTCGCGGTTGAGGCGGCGCAGCTCCCGGGTCTGGCGATCCATCTCCAGGAAGACGCGCAGCTTGGCGAGGAGGATCTCCGGTTGCAGCGGCTTGAACAGGTAGTCCACGGCGCCCACCTGATAGCCGCGGAAGACGTGATTGAGCTCCTTGTTGATGGCGGTGACGAAGAGGATCGGCACGTTGCGGCAGCGTTTGATGCCGCGCATCAACTCGGCCACCTCGAAGCCGTCCATCTCCGGCATCTGCACGTCGAGGAGGATCACCGAGAAGTCGTTCTCGAAGGCGAGGCGCAACGCCTCCTGGCCGGAAGCGGCTTCGACCACCTCCAGCCCGCTGCCGAACTCGGCGAGCAGCGCACCGAGGGCGACGCGGTTCTCGGCACGGTCGTCGACCACCAGGATGCGTTGCCGCGGATCGGCCGCCGCAGTCAGTGTAGAGGGGGATCCCGCGAAAGGAGATCGATCCATGTCGTCAGTCCGTTGGCGGGTGCCGGAGTGCGCTCCGGGCGCCGTCTGTCGTAATCGTCTTTGGGTCGCTACCGGGTTCGCAACCGCAGATCAACGTCTCGCCGATCGAGCGATCGGCCTTTTCCCATCGATAGTTGTGGGCACTTCCTGAGGTGAATTCTGGCAGGGTATCGAACAGGAAACAACGCCGCGGCCGCACGGACCGGGGTGAGGGCCTGGATCAGGCCAGCAACTGAAGGGTGATTTCCGGCGAGGCATTGGCCTGGGAGAGCATCGCCATGCCGGTCTGCTTGAGGATCGTGGAGCGGGTCAGGTCCGCGGTTTCCTGGGCGAAATCGGTATCCAGCACCCGGCTGCGCGACTGGCTGAGGTTGTCGGAGACGTTGACCAGGCTGTTGACCACCGATTCGAAGCGCCCCATGGCGTTGCCGAACTCGCCGCGCATGCTGCTGATCTTCTCCAGCGCCTTGTCGATGATCGCCAGCGAGTTGCGGGCGCCGTTGGCGCTGTTGGCATCGATCGCCCCGCCCAGGGCGCTGCCGATACCCGTGGCCGAGGCGGTGACCTGGACCGTGTTGACGGAGACCACTGCGGCGCTGCCCAGGTTGGTGGCGGCGACATAGAAGTCCACCCGCGCGCTCGAGTTGACCACCTTCACCCCGTTGACCTCGACGGAGTCGACCATCCGGGTGATCTCGCTCTGCAACGCCGACACCTCGGAGGAGATGGCGCTGCGGTCGCTGGCGGAGTTGGTACCGTTGGCCGACTGCACCAGCAGTTCGCGGATCCGGTTGAGGTTGGTGTGGACCTCCTCCAGGGCGTTGTCGCCGGTCTGGGTGAGGGAGATGCCGTCGTTGGCGTTGCGCACCGCCTGGTTGAGCCCCTTGATCTGTGCGGTAAAGCGGGTGGAGACCGCCAGCCCTGCCGCGTCGTCCTTCGCCGCGTTGATGCGCAACCCCGAGGAGAGACGTGCCACCGAACGCTGGACGGAAAAATCCGCCCCCCGGATATCGCGCCGGGCGGTCATCGACAACACATTGGTGGCCAGGATCTGCGGCATCTCTCGTCGCTCTCGTTCCGGCGCGGACGTGCACCGGTGCATCCTTTATAACGGCGGTAAAAACGGAACCTTAAGGGGTAGTGGGGAAAGCCACCGTGCAGTTACCATGTAGCCAATCGATACACCGGCTCCCGCCCCGCCCCCCGGCGGAGAGCCACTGACGGACACACCCGATGGCAATGAACACCGCGACCTTCGCCAAGGGCGAAACGATCTTCAAGGAAGGCAGTTCCAGTACCCACGCCTACTTCATCAAGAAGGGCTCGGTGGAGATCTCCACCATCCGCGACGGCCAGCGGCTGGTGCTGGAGCGGGTCGGGGCCGGCCGCTGCTTCGGCGAGATGGCGCCGATCCTCGGCGAGAAGCGCCACGCCACCGCAGTGGCCCGCGATTACACCGAGGTCTACCTGCTCGACAAGGCGGTGGTCGAACGGCTGGTCGCCGACTCCAACCCACTGCTGCGCACCATCACCTATGCCCTGATCAACCGGGTCAAGTCGCTCACCGAAACGGTCGCCCCCCAGGCCGCCCCCAGCGGCGTGCTGGTCTCCTTCGCCAAGATCCTCGAACTGGCCGCCCGCGCCGCCAACGCGCCGCGTAAGAGCAAGGCCACCGACACCATCTCGATGTCGCTGCTGGAGATGGTCGATACCCTGAGCATCACCACCTCGCTGCCGATCTTCCGCGTGCGCTCGATCCTGCGCCGGATGAACGACCTCAACCTGATCATCGTCGAAGGCAGCGACGAACACAGCCGGGTGCGCTACGACCCCGACACCATCGTAGGCAACGCCACCAACATCATGCTCAACATGAACACTCTGATCACCGACCGGCTCCACGCCGACATCGAACTGATGGAGATCGAGGAGCTGGCGCGGCTGGTGGGGGTGGACGCGGAACGGATCTACCGCAAGCTGGCCGACGGCGAACTGCCCAAGGAGCTCTTCCTGTTCAAGAAGTCCGAGGCGCTGGAACTGCTCCACGAAAAAGGGCGCACCTTCTTCGAGCAGCGCAGGATCAAGAAGATCAGCGAGCTGGAGGGGATGGCCGACCTCGAATTCGTCGACCTGGAGACCCTCGGCACCGCGCTCACCGCGATGGAGGCCTACAACACCGCCCTGCTGCTCAAGGGCCAGCCGCCGACGATCCTCGACCGCGCCCTCGGCTCCCTCTCGCAACGCATGGGCCAGGTGATCCGCAACACCATGGAGGCGATCGAACTGGTCGACGAGGTGCGCGTCGCCCAGCTCGAACAGGAATTAATCGATCGAATCAAACAGATCAAAAATGCATAATATCGAGCCGACAATGTGAAGTTTTGGTAGCGACACTCGAAAACAACGTTATTCTTCGAGGAAAGCGGCCGTTTTCAGCGCGTAAACTAAAACTTCATATCGCCGAAGAATGGCGAACGAGGTCGATGCGGATCGGGCGATAGAGAGAGGGAACCGTCTCTTCGAGGCATCACGCGCACCCCGCCACCAACGAGAGAGCACAATGAACATCGCCACCCTCCTCGGCATGATCAGCGGCGTCGCCATCCTCGCCTGGGCGATCTTCAGCGCCACCGGCGAGGCCGGCATCTTCCTCTACCCCCAGGGCATCGCCATCGTCCTCGGCGGCGTCATCGCCGCCACCTTCATCTGCTACCCGCTGCGCCAAGTACTCGGCGTCTTCAACACCTTCGCCAAGGTGCTCGGCCGGGAGGACCTGCCGGTGGCCAGCTACATCGGCGAGATCCACTACCTCGCCCAGCAGGCGGTGGCCGGCGGCGCGATCAAGCTGGAGAAGGAGCTCCAGGGGGTGGAGAACTACTTCCTCAAGGACGGCCTGCGCATGCTGGTGGACCGCTATCCCGAGGAGAAGCTGCGTTCGATCATGGAGACCTCCATCCTCAACGCGCGCAACCGCGAGCAGGCCGAGGCCGACATCCTGCGCACCATGGCCAAGCTCTCCCCCGCCTTCGGCATGGTCGGCACCCTGATCGGCCTGATCGTCATGTTCAAGGGGATGTCCGGCGGCCTGGAGGCGGTGGGGCCCGGCATGGCCACCGCGATGATGACCACCTTCTACGGCCTGCTCCTCGCCTACCTGCTGTTCCTGCCCATCGCGGTCAAGCTGGAACGGCGGATCGAGGAGCGGGTGGTGCTGATGACGGTGATCATGGAGGGGCTGGTGCTGGTCTCCAAGAAGACCCCGCCCGACCTGGTGATGGATGAACTGAAGGCCTACCTGCCGCCGGGACGCTGGCAGGACATCACCGTGCGCAAGGCGGGCGGATGAGAGAGCGCCGCCACATCCTAGAGCGACTCCACCCGCGTCGCCAGGACGAGGGCGAGGAGTACTGGCTGCTCTCCCTATCCGACCTGATGGCGCTGCTGCTCGGCTTCTTCGTCGTGCTGTATGCCGCCTCGGCGATCAGCGAGGCGAAGTTCGAGGCGATCACCCAATCCCTGCAGAAGGTGATCGCGGGCCGGCCGAAGCCCCCGCCGCCGGCCGTCGGCCGCCCCAGCCCGATCCGCCCGCCGCTGCCGCAGACCGCCATGGCGAACCCCGCGTCCACCGGCATGGGCAACGGCCGCTCCCGCGAGGACGACTACGCGCTGATCCTCGATCTGCTGCACCGCAGCATCGACCGGCAACGGCTGCAATCGCAGGTCACCGTTCGCCCCACCGCCCGCGGCGTCGAGATGACCGCCGCCGGCTCCCTGCTCTTCCCCTCGGCCAGCGCCCAACTGAGTCCCGGGGCGAAGCCGCTGATCGATCTGGCGGTGAAGACCATGGAACGCTTCCCGCTGACGCTGATCGTCGAGGGGCATACCGACGACCTGCCGATCCACTCCGCGCGCTACCCCTCCAACTGGGAACTCTCCGCCGCCCGCGCCGCGCGGGTGGTGCGCGAACTGATCGAGCGCGGCATCGGCTCCGACCGTCTCAGCGCCTCCGGCTACGCCGACACCCGCCCGCTGATCCACCCGGAGGGTACGCCGCTGGACGAACAGCGCGCCCGCAACCGGCGCGCGGTACTGGTCTTCGCGTTACCGAAATGAAGGACAAGTAGCGGGCATAGGTTGGGGAAACCCCAATCGAAACCACCCCTGGTTACCACGCTCTGCGTGGTAACCAGGCCTCCACGCCGGCAGAGGAGTTCACCCCTGGACGCTCCGCGTCGGCCGCCGCACAACCGATACCACCGTGCCTTAAAGCAGAACGCGGAGTGTCCAAGGAAGCCGGTTACGACGCGGAGCGTCGTAACCGGACAGAAAGGCAGCGTAGCCGCTAAGGACTCCCCGGGAACATCCGCATCGGATTGACCCGCTCGATCTCCTTCACCCCCTGGCCCATCTTGCCCACGTGCCCCTCCATGCGCTCCATGGAGACGCGCATCGCCGTCATCTCCCGGCTGACCACCTGGATGTCGCCGCTCATCTGCGCCATCAACTCGGTCATGCGCGCCATTTGATCCACCATCCGGTAGAAGGTCACGCCGCCGCCCGCCAGGAAGAGGAACACGACGACGATAAGCAGCGGCTTGACCGCCCGATCAAGATTCAACACGGCACCCTCCCGATCCGATTTCGGAACGTTGAAAACGAAAAAGGCCCCTCCGAAGAGGGGCCTTTTCTGCCCCGGCAGCCGGGGACTTGGGTTTGGTAGGCGCGATTGGATTCGAACCAACGACCCCCACCATGTCAAGGTGGTGCTCTAACCAACTGAGCTACGCGCCTGTCGTTGAGGCCGCGTATTCTACAGTCGTCGCCATCGTTGTCAACACCGATGTTACCGTGAAATTGCGCGAAGATGCGGAGGCGACCGTAGAGTGTGCCGAGGTACGAGGCGCACTGCCCTCTCCGACCGGTGCGCCTCCTATCGTCGGCACACCCTACCCGAGTCTCATCGTCCGGGGTGGCTATCGGGACAATCGACTCCTTCCGCATCCATTACGGCGTCGTTCCCTCGGCGGCCGCCGGCGGCAGGGGATCGGGGCCGGCCAGCGCCACGGCGATCACGGCCAGCGCCGCCACCAACGCGGTGACCGCGAACAGGCCGGCGTGGTTGTGGGTCTCGAAGGAGGGGGCCAGCGAGGCCACCACCGCGGCGATGGCGCCGATGAGGAAGTTGATGGTGGCGCTGGCGGCACCGACGTTGCGCTCGACCCGCAGCATCGCCGCGCCGCGCCCGACGCCCAGCGCAATACCCAGGCCGAGGGAGAAGAGGAAGGCGCCGGCCAGCACCGCCGCGGCGCTGTCGGGCATCGCCTGGCTCAGCACCCAGCCGAGGGCCGAGCCCGCGGTGGCCAGGCCGACACCGAGCAGCGCGGTGAAGCGCATCCCCCACGCCAGCCCGGCAACCAGCCGGCCGCCGGAGAGGGAACCGATGACGAAGCCGGAGAAGGCGAGCAGGAACCACCAGCCGAACTGCTGGTAGCTCCAGCCGAACTCGTCCATGAAGACGAACGGCGAGCCGGCGAAGAACGCCGCCATGGCGCCGGTCATCAGCCCCAGCGACAGGGCGAAGGCCATGAACGGACGGTTGCGCAGGGTGGTGGCGTAGGCGTGGGCCACCGCCGCGGGGTTGAGCGGCGCCCGCTTGGCCTCGTCGAGGGTCTCGCGCAGGCCGACGGCGATGAACGCGAACAGCGGCAGCCCGAGCACGACGAGGCCGACGAACATCACCCGCCAGCTCATGCCGGAGAGGATGTAACTGGCGATCAGCGGTGTCGCCGCCACGGTGACGGCCATCACCGCCGAGAGGATCGACATCACGCCGATCACCTGGCGGAAGTCATGGGTATCGCGCAACAGCGCCTGTGCCAGGGTCGGCAGGCTGCCCGCCCCCATGGCCTGGATCAGCAGTCCGAGCGCCAGGACGTCCAGGGTCGGCGCGGCGGCGCATACGCCGGTGCCGACGAGGAACAGCACCAGTGCCAGGAGCACCGCGGGTTTGCGCCCAAAGCGGTCGGAGAGCGGCCCCATCACCAGTTGGACGAGGGCGTAACCGGCGAGGAACACGCCGATCAGGCGCTGCACCTGCGCGGTGCTCACCCCGAACTCGGCGGGCAGTTGCGGAAAGGCCGGCGCCAACACGTAGTTGGCCAGTTGCGACACCAGCATCAGGATGCTGGCGAAGGCGACGAGACGGGTGGAGGGCGCTGTGCTCATAGGAAGTGATTCGCTAACTACTCGCCCCAACCAAGAGAACCAACCGCAGATTAACGCAGATGTACGCAGATTTTTCTCGTCTGAATTTCCGCCGATCTGCTGTTAATGACCATGCGACAGTTTGGCCACCCCGAATGATGAAAGTTGGGTAGGGTGTGCCGACGATAGGAGGCGCACCGGTCGGAGAGCGGTGCGCCTCGTACCTCGGCACACCCTACGTCTACTCGCCCTTCCGATTGAACCGCAGATCAGGCCGAGGATTCATCTGCGTTAATCTGCGTTAATCTGCGGTTCAATCAGTCGACGGTGACCGTCTCCCGCCCGACCGGAGGCTCCTCGGCCGCCTTCTCCTCCATCTCCCGCTCGACCTTCTTGAGCTCTTCGTCGATCACCGCCAGCAGCCCCTGCAGCACCTCGGCCTCGGCGCGCAGCATGTGGCGGCGCATGATCAGCGAGCCCTCCTGCTGGGCGATCAGCAGGCTCTGCAGCCCGCCCATGCCGTTGCCCTTGAGCATCCCGAGCAGCAGGTTGACCAGCTCCATCCCCGTCCCGCCAGGTAGGTTCTGCACGATCCGTCCCCCCTCAGCGCTGCGGCTCGTCGGCGGAGGCGTCCGCCGCCGGGGCTTGGCTCGCCACCGCCCGGTCGGCGCGCTCGATCTCGTGCGCCAACACCTCGCGCACCCCGTCGACCATCTCCATCTGCGCCTTGAGGAGGTGGGAGTGGAATATCGCGGCCATGCGCTGGCCGTGGCTGAGGGCGTCCCGGGCCATGCCTTGGGCGGCGCGGATCTGCTCCTGAGCAGTCTCGTTGAACGACGTCATGCCCTACCCTCCTTCTGGAATGTGACGAACAGGCGATTGTTGTCGATTCTCGCGCCGGCGGTGGGCAGCGGCACCACCGCCCGCGGCAGAACAATCATACGTTTAAAGGAACCGATGCGCACCGTGAAATCCTCGCCGTTGCGCGAGATGTCGACCATCTCCTTTGAGGCGAAGGGCAGGTTCACGGTCAGCCGATAGGCCGCCTCGTCGAGCTTCTCGAAGGCGTAGGGCCGGTTCTTCACGAACACCTCCTTCGGGTCCCTGTCGGGGTGCAGCAGATCGGCCAGTTGCTCCAGCGACGCCCGCCCCACCACCTCGTGGGCCATGAACGGCAGGCGGTCGATCGGCACCGGGTCGAACCACGCCGACATGTCCTCGATGGCCTTCTGCTGGAGGGTCGCCCACTCGCCGAAGTAGTCGTTGTCCAGCGGCAGCATGCGGTTCACCACCAACTGGTCGATGGCCATGCCGTAGAGGCAGAAGTACATGAAGGCGCGCTTGGTCTCGCGGATCACCATGCGGTCGGGGGTGGTCACCAGGCGCACGGTGGTGATCTCCGGGTCGTGGATCAGCGCGTCGACCCCGTTGAGGCGCTCGAAGAGCTTCTGCAGGGCGCCGAAGTAGCTGTCGTCCGGGAGCATGAAGGCGTCGGCGGAGGTGAGCTTGTTGAGGATCGGGCGCACCAGCTTGGCGAAGCGGCGGTCCATCTTGATCCGCTTGCGCACATACCAGTCGATGGAGCCGGTGATGCTGACGAAGCGCAGGCTGTCGCTGGTCGGCGGGCTGTCCACCACGATCACATCGTACTGCCCGGCGGCGAAGTACTCGTTGATGTAGAGCAGCGCGACGACGTCCTCCATCCCCGGCATGATCGCCGCCTCCTCGGCCACCACGTCGTCGATGCCGTTGCCGGCGAGCAGCATCGCCATGTAGCGGTAGACGTCGCCCCAGTGGCGCTCCAGCTCCTCCTGGACGTCGATCTCCTGGATGTCCAGGTTCTCGGCGACGTTGATCGGCTGTCCCTTGGCCGAGGAGAAGAGCGCCTCGCCCACGTCGAAGGAGTCCGACAGGCTGTGGGCCAGGTCGAACGACAGCACCACGGTGCGGTGGCCGCGGCGCGCCAGCGACAGCCCGGTGGCGGCGGCGACGGTGGTCTTGCCGACCCCGCCCTTGCCCGACATGATGATGATGCGTGGCATGTAGCCTCCTAGCGTTAAACAAGAAAAGTCGTAACGACACGCCTTTCTGAATGAACCGCAGATTAACGCAGATTTCCGCAGATTGAACCGAGCCTTCATCTGCGCAAATCTGCGTTAATCTGCGGTTGATTCTCTTTAATAGGGCTAGTAGTTACGCAAAGTCATTGCGACGAGCCGGCCTCCGCCAGGCCGCGCACGGTGACGCCGCCGATCAGGCGGGTCATCGCCACCGTCCGACCCAACTCCTTCTGCAGGCGGTCGCGCAGGTCGACGGCCATCAGCGAATCGAGGCCCAGCAGGATCAGCGGGGTGTCGAGGGGAACCGTCTCCGCGGCGCCGCCGAGGACCGCGGCGACCATCGTCCGCAGCGCCTCCAGTTCACCGTCCCCCGTCGGCGCGGCGGCAGTGCTCTCAACCGGCGCCCGCCGCGCCGCGGCGGGCGCGGCGTCTCCCACCACCTCGGCGAACCGCCCCTGGCCGTCGAGGCCCGGCTGGGCCGCCAGCAGCGGCCAACGCACCGCGGCCAGGGCCGCCTGGGGCCGCCCCTCGGCGAGCAGCCGCTCGACGCCGTCGAGCACCTCCCCGACGCCGACGCCGTCGATCCCGCGCGCGGCCAGCAGCGCCCCCAGCGCCTCGTCCGCCGCCGCCCCCACCCCGGTCACCCGGCCCAGGTCCAGCGCCAGCCCCGGCAGGCCGAGCCCGTGGCGGTGGCGCATCAGGGCGTCGAGGCCGGCGCTCGCCGCGGCGTGGGCGGTCTGCCCCGCGTTGCCCGCGATGCCGGCCAGCGAGCCGAAGACGACGAAGAAGCACAGGGGATCGTCGCGGGTCAGCCGGTGCAGCTGCCACGCTGCGTCCAGCTTCGGCGCCAGCACCGCGGCGAAATCCGCCCACGGCAGCCGGCGGTGGTGACCGTCGCGCAGGATGCCGGCGGCGTGGACGATCCCGCCCAGCGGCCCGCCGGTGCGGGCCGTCGCCAGCGCCGTCTGCACACCGTCGGCAGAGGAGAGGTCGGCGAGGACCACCGAGACCTCGGCGTCGTCCCGGCGCAGCCCCTCCAGCGCCGCGGCCTGCCCGGCGTCGGGCTCGCGGCGCGCCGCCAGGATCAACCGCCGTGCCCCCCGCTCCACCAGCCGCGCGGCCATGGCGAGCCCGAGCCCGCCGAGCCCCCCGGTGATCAGCACCCCCGCCCCCGCGGGGAGCGCGAGACGATGCGGCGCGGTCGGCGGTGGCCGTACCACCGGCTTGCCGACGTTGAAGCCGCGCCGCATCAGGGCGAAGCCCTCGGCCACCCGCGCCGCCTCGAAGCGCGGGCCGAGCGGCGCCTGCAACGCCCCCTTGGCGAGGGCCGCGGCCAGCTCGCGCAGCAGCGGCGTGACCCGCTTGGGCTCGCGCGCCGCGAGGCCGTAGAGATCGAAGGGCTGGAAGACGACGTCCGGGCGGCGCCCGGCCATGCGCTCGGCGCTCCACGCCCCGCGCTTGCCGATCTCGACGAAGCGCCCCCCCACGGCCAGGGCGGTGAGATTGGCCTCCATCGCCTCGTCGCTGGTGAGGGCGTTGAGAATGACATCCACGCCGCGCCCCCCGGTGAGTTCCAGCAGACGGCGGCCGAAACCGGTGTCGCGCGAACTCAAGGGGTGGTCCACCCCGCGCGCGCGCAGCACCGCCGCCTTGCCCGGATGGGCGGTGGCGAACACCTCGCAGCCCCGCGCGCGGGCCAGTTGCAGCGCCATCGTCCCCACCGCCCCCGCCGCGGAGTGGATCAGCACCCGCTCGCCGGGGCGCACCTTGGCCAGGGCGTCGAGGGTGAGGCGCGCGGTGAGCCAGGCGCTGGGCGCCACCGCCGCCGCCTCGGCGGCGAGCCCGGCCGGACGCGCCACCACCAGCCGGGCGTCGGTGACCACGTACTGCGCCAGGGCGCCGTCGGCCAGACCGAGCACCGCGTCGCCGGGGGCCAGCCGGGTGACACCGGGACCGACCCGGCTCACCACCCCGGCCACGTCGTAGCCGTAGGCGGTGCGCTCCAGGGGGGTCAGCCCCGCCGCCTGGAGCACGTCCGGGAAGGCGATCCCCGCCGCCTCCACGGCGATCTCCACCTCCCCCTCGCCGGGCGCGCGGCGCGGCGCCGGGCGGAAGGCCGGCACCCGCGCTTCGTCCACCGCCAGGGCCAGTTGCCCGTCCGGCGGGGCCGCGGGCAGCGGCGCGATGCGGCACACATAGCGCCCCGCGCCGCGCAGCGCCACCTCGCGCTCCGGCGGATCTTCGTCGCTCCCCTCCGCGCCGAGGACCTCGTCGGCCAGCGTGCGGGCGGCCTCCAGTTCGGTAACGGCGGGATCCAGGTCGATGCGCCGGAACGCCAGTTCAGGAGACTCCAGGTCGAGGGCCCGCGCCATCCCCCACAGGGCGCCCCCCACCGGCCCCGGCAGCGGCTCGTCGGGGTCCACCGCCACTGCGCCGCGGGTGGCGGTCACCACCTCGGGGCACGCCTCGCCGGCCGTTCGCACCAGCTCCAGCAGGCTACGGCAGGCGGGGCCGATCGCCTCGGGCAGCGCCCCCTGCTCGGCCGCCGGCAGATGAACGATCCGCCGCGGGGCACGCCCCTCCCGAGCCAACGCCTCCCACACCGCAACGGCCTCCGCGGCGTGGGCGAGTCGCACACGGGCGCCCATTCCCTCAAGGCGTCGCGCCAGATGGCCGCCCAAACCATCGGCCATGCCCACCACCAACACCTCCCCGGCGGCAGCCACTGCCTCCTCGGGCGCTCGGGCGAGGATCACGCTCGCCGGCGTCGGCGCGGCCGGATCGGCCTCCAACACGGCCACCTCGGTGAAGCCCGCCGCAGGCAGCACCCGGCGCCAGCGGGGGACGTCGAGCAGCGGGTGGTCGGGATCGGGGCGCAGCTCGCCGTCGGTGTGCTGCGCCCACTGGTCGGTCATACCGAAGTGGAGATCGACCCAGGCGCGCCGCTCGGTCAGCTCCACCGCCAGCAGCAGGCCGCCCGGGGCGAGCACGGCGCGCACCCGCTCCAGGGTGGCGCGCACGTCGGCGGTGGCGTGCAGCACGTTGACCGCGATGACGAGGTCCTGGCTGCCCTCGGCGATCCCCTGCTCGGCGGCGGGACGCTCCACGTCGAGCACCTGGCGGCGGCTGCGCGACAGGCGCCCGAGCCGATCGCCCGCCTGCTGCACGAAGCGCGGCCCGACGTCGGTGAAGGTGTAGACCACCTCCGCCAGCTCCAGCACCGGCAACAGCGCGGCGGTGGTGCCGCCGGTGCCGCCGCCGATCTCCAGGATGCGCAGCGCGCGTCCCGGCGGGGCGGCCGCGACCAGCCGCTCGACCACCGCCGCGGCGGTGGCGTTGGTCTCACTCATGCTCACCGAGGGGCCGTAGAGGGCGGCGAGCAGGCTCAGGTCGCCGCCGGGGAAGAGCACCTCGAGCCCGCCGCGCCGCCCGCTCAGCACCTCGGCCAGCCCCTCGGCGGAACGGCGCACGATGTCGATCTCGGTACCGGCCTCGGGGAAGCGCGCGGCAAGCGCCGCCAACTGCCCCGCGGCCGGCGGCGGCGGCTCCGGCGCGACGATGCGCACCGCCGCCCCCTCCCCCGCTTCCGCCAAGCCCGCCTCCACCAGGGTGCTCAGGCAGCGGGCAAAAAGCGCGTAGTGGCCGGCGGCGATGCCCGCGGGCCGGGTCACCAGCCGCCCCGCCTCCAAGGGCCCGCTCACCGCCTCCAGCGCCTCCCAGGCGACCGCGGCGGCAGCCGCCTCCAGCCCGCGGTTGAGTTCCACCGCATCCGGCTCGGCCGGGCGCCGCACGACGGCCGCCGCCACCGCCTCGGGGCGCGGCAGGAAAGCCGCGGGCGGCGGCATCCGCGCCCGCCCGCGGCGGCGCCAGGCGAGTTCGGTGAGGTGCGCCCCCGACTCACCGGCGAGGCGGCGGAGGGTCAGGCCGGTGAGCGTACCGAGCGCCTCGCCCGCCTCGTCGTACAGCCACAGATCGGCCGCCACCGCCTGCGCCGCGCGCGGGCGGCGACGGGCCACACACCACAGGGTGGCCGGCAGCTCCGCCGCCAGCCGCACGGCGTCGAGCGCGAACGGCAGCCAGCTCCCCGGCTCCTCGATCAGCGGCAGCAGGGCCTGTAGGCAGCCGTCGAGCAGCAGGGCGCGACGGGCGCCGCCGTCGTGCAGCCGCACCAGGGCTAGATCGTCGCCCGCCCAGTGGGCGGTCACGGTGCGGAAGGCGGGGCCGAAGTCGATGCCGCGCGCCGCGGCGAGAGTCCGCACCGCCGCGCCGTCGCGCTCCACGGTGCAGGCCGCCCTTGCTTCATCGAGGGAAGGACCGGCGGGAGGCGGCACGCCATCGGCGGCGAGGGTCGCGGTGGCGAGCAGTTGCCACTCCTCTTCATCGCCATCGCGACCGTGGAGCCGGAGGGTGCCGTCCGCCCCGCCCAACAACTGGAGATGCAGCGCCCCCTGCGCCGGGACCACCGCCGGACGGGCGATCGAGAGGTGGTCGAGGCCGCCTGCCCCTGCGGCGTCCAGCAGGGCATCGATCAGTCCGGTGGCGGGGAGCAGGATGCGCCCCTCCACCTGATGGTCCGCCACCCAGCCGGGGCGCTCGGCGCGCACCGTCCCCTCGGCCAGCAGGGTGCCGTCGGCGAGTCGCCGGGCCGGCGCCAGCAGCCCCTCCCCGCCGCTGGGCAGCGCCGCCGTCCCCGGCGGGGGCACCTCGGTCCACAGACGGGTGCGCTGGAAGGGGTAGGTGGGCATCGACAACCGGCGCGGGCGGTGGGCACCGAACAGCGCCGCGGCGTCCAGCCTCACCCCGGCGGTGAACAGCGCCGCCAGGGTCTGCGCGGTCACCTCCGCCCCCTCCGGGCCGGGCACCAGGGTCGGCAGCCACGGCTGCGAGAGCTGCGGACGCGCCAGCGCCATCAGCACCGGGCGCGGGCCGCACTCGATGAACAGGGTCTCGTCTTGCTGCTGCGCCAGCGCCTCCAGGGCGGCGCGGAAGCGCACCGGCTCCACCACCTGGCGCACCCAGTAGTCGGGGTCGGCCGGCGCCTCGCGCTCCAGCGCGCCGGTGACGCTGGAGGCGTAGGGGAGCTGCGCGGGGTGCAGCGCGGCGCGCCCCACGGCTTCTCCGAAGGGGGCGGTCATCGGCGCCATCCGCGGGGAGTGGAAGGGGTGCGAGATGTCGAGGCGGGTCGCCTTGACGCTGCGCCCCTTGAGGCGCGCCACCAGGGCGTCGAGGGGCCCCGCGGGACCGGCGAGGGTCGCCGCGGCGGGACCGTTGTCCGCGGCGACCACCACCTCCCCGCCCGCCAGCTCCTCAGCCAATTCGTCGATACCGAGGGCCACCGCCGCCATGCCGCCGTCGGCGGGGATCTCCGCGGCGAGGCGCGCGCGTACCGCCACCAGCTCCGCCGCCGTCTCCAGCGTCATCACCCCGGCCACGCAGGCGGCGGCGTACTCGCCGAAACTGTGGCCGATCACCGCGTCGGGCACCACCCCCCAGGCGCGCCACAGGGCGGCCAGGGCGTACTCGATGAGGAACACCGCCGGCTGGATATAGCGGGTGTCGCCGAGCCGTTCGGCGTGGGCGGGATCAAAGAGCAGCGCCAGCGGATCGAGGTCCATGTGCGGGCGCAGCGCCTCGGCCGCGGCCTCCAGGGCGCGGGCGAAGGCGGGCTGACTTTGATAGAGCTCACGCCCCATCCCGGGGTACTGGCACCCCTGGCCGGGGAAGGCGAAGACGATGCGCGGCGCGCCCTCGCCGGGCACTGCCGCCGGTGCCGCGAGCCAGCGTTCCAAGGCCGCGGCCAGGGCGGGAGTGTCGCCACCGGTCACCGCCAGGCGCGCCGCCAGACGGGCGCGGCCCACCGCGGCGGTGTGGCACACCTCGGCGGCGGCGAGCTGCGGCTCGGCGCGCAGCCGATCCCGCCAGCGCCGCGCCAGCTCGGCCAGGGCGCGGTCGTCCGCCGCCGAGAGCATCAGCAGCCGCCCGGCGGCGGTGCTCACCACGCCGTCGCGTCCCCGCTCTTCGGGGGGTTCGGAGAGGAGCACGAAGGCGTTGGTGCCGCCCACCCCGAAGCTGCTCACCCCCGCCACCCGCGGCCGCTCGCCGCGCGGCCATGCCGCCCCCGCCACGGGAACGTTGAGCGCGGAGCGCTGCCAGTCGAGGGAGGGGTTGAGGGTATCGAGGTGCAGGTGCGGGGTGTAGCGCTGGTGGTGCAGTTCCAGGATCACCCGCATCACCCCCGCCACCCCCGCGGCCGCCTCGGCGTGGCCGATCACGCTCTTCACCGAGGAGAGCATCAGCGGCCGCTCGCGGGCGCTGAACACCGCGTCGAGGGCGTGCAGCTCCACCGCGTCGCCGAGCACCGTGCCGGTGCCGTGGGCCTCCACCGCGTCCACCGCCTCCGGGGCCAGCCCGGCGGCGGCCAGCGCGTCGCGCATCACCGCCTCCTGGGCCGGCTGGCGGGGGGCGGTGAGGCCCGAAGAGGCGCCGTCCTGGTTCACCGCCGAGCCGCGCACCACCGCCACCACCCGGTCGCCGTCGGCGAGGGCGTGGTCGAGGCGCTTGAGCAGCAGCAGCCCGCACCCCTCGGCGCGCACGTAGCCGTCGGCGGCGGCGTCGAAGCTGCGGCAGCGCCCGCTGTGAGAGAGCATCCGGCCGTTGCTGAAGCCGACGCTGTACTCGGGCGAGAGCAGACAGTTGACGCCGCCCGCCAGGGCCATCGCCACCTCCCCCGCGCGCAGCGCCTGGCACGCCTGGTGGAGCGCCACCAGCGACGAGGAGCAGGCGGTATCCACCGCCACCGCCGGCCCGGCCAGCCCGAGCGTGTAGGCGACCCGCCCGGCGGCCACCGACGGCATGCTGCCGAGCACCGAGTAGAGGTCCCCCTGCTCCAGCGGGCGGCGCTGGAGGCGCAACATCTGGTCGTGGGAGGAGATGCCGACCCACACCCCGGTGCGGCTGCCGGCCACCCGGTCGGGGGCGATGGCCGCCCCCTCGAAGGCCTCCCGGGCGCACTCCAGCAGCAGCCGCTGCTGCGGGTCCATGCTGCGCGCCTCGGTGGGGGCGATGTGGAAGAGCGGGGCGTCAAAGGATTCGAGATCGTCGAGCAGGCCGGCGAAGGGGGGCACCCCCGCGGGCAGGCGCGCGCCGTCCCAGCGCTCGACGGGCAGCGGGGTGATCGCGTCGCGACCGACGGCGAGCAGCTCCCAGAAGGCGTCGGGATCGGCGACCCCGCCGGGGAAGCGGCAGGCCATGCCGATGATGGCGATGGGGGCGGCGGCCGAGGCCTCGGGGGCGGCGCGACGGGGCGCCTCGGACGCGGCCACCGGACGACCGTCGCCCGCCGGGGCGAGGACCAGCTCCGCCAGGGCGGCCACCGAGGGGTGGCTGAAGAGCACCGTGTTGGGCACCGGACGACCGAGCTGTTCGGCGAGGCGGCGCGCCAGGGTCACCGCGTCCAGCGAGTCGAGGCCGAGATCGCGCAGCCCGCGCCCCTCCTCCCCCTCCGCCAGCGGGCGCCCCAGCACCTCGGCCACCAGCTCGCGCACCAGACTGCGCGCCCGAGCCGGGCGTGACGCCGCCGGCAGGGCGGCAAGCAGTTCACCCCAACTCTCGCGGCTTGGCGCAACCTCCTCGTGGCCGCCGCGCCGCGCCCCGTCGACCCGCACATGCAGCACATGGGCGGTGTAGGGCACCCCGCCGTCGCGCTCCAGCTCGGCGAGGGCCGCGCGCAGGTCGCGGTCGAAGGCGGCGCGCCGCTCCCCCTCCAGCAGGGCGAACTGCCCCTCCATGCGGATCAGCCAGGCGAGCTGCGCCTCCAGCGGGGCGACCACCTCGGGGAAGCTCTCCTCGACGGTCAGCGCCGGACCGAAGCGGGCGAACAGCGCCTCCACCGCGGCCCGGTCGAAGGACTGCATCACCCGCGCCGAGCCGAGCCGCTCCTCCCAGTCGAGGTGGCGCCCGAGCACCTCGCTGGTCACCTCCGAGAAACGACCGCCGGTATGGCGCCCGACAAAGAAGAGTTCGATGTCGCCGTCGGGCCTGAGCACCCGCGCCATCTCCGCCACCGCCGCCGCGGGGTCCACGCTCCAGTGGAAGGCCCACATGCTGAACAGGGCGTCCACCGACGCCGTCTCCAGCGGCAGCGCCTCGAAGGCGCCGGCACGCAGCTCGATGCGCGGATCGCCGGCACAGGCGCGCTCGGCCACCGCGCGCATGCCGTCGGCGGGCTCGACCCCGATCAGGCGCGCATCCGGCGCCAGGCGGGCGGCCAGGGCGCGGCTGCTGGCGCCCGTACCGCAGCCGATGTCGGCCACCACCTTCCACGCGGGCGACGGTTCCAGGGCGGCGATCCGCTCCTC
This sequence comes from Endothiovibrio diazotrophicus, assembly GCF_054657215.1. Lineage (NCBI taxonomy): Bacteria > Pseudomonadati > Pseudomonadota > Gammaproteobacteria > Chromatiales > Thioalkalispiraceae > Endothiovibrio > Endothiovibrio diazotrophicus. Next base: position 8,100 of record NZ_BAAHXB010000022.1, on the reverse strand, counting down.
GGCGAGGAGGCCCCACACGGAGCGGAGGTTCCCCTCCTCTTCATAGCGCTCGGCGATACGCGAATAGCCGTCGATGGCGCGCCGCCCGTCGTCGCCGGATCGGGTCATGGACCGGCAACCTCGCGCAACACGGCGGCGATGGCCGCAAGCAGGGCCGGCCGGTGGTCACGCAGATAGAAGTGGTCGCCCGGCAGGATGTGTACCCCGCGCAGGTCGTCGCACAGCTCGCCCCAGCGCTCCATCGCCGCCGGGGTGGCGTTGCCGTCCTCCCGCCCGCCGAACACCGTGACCGGCACACGGAGCGGCGACGGTCCGCTGTCGGGCCCGCGCGGATAGGTCTCGCAGAGCCGGAAGTCGGCGCGCATCGGCGGAACGATCAGCTCCAGCAGCTCCGGGTGGCGGCTCACCTCCTCGGGCAGCCCGCCCATCGCCTGCACCGCCGCGAGGAAGGCCTCCTGCGGCTTCTCCGCGATCGGCTCCCGCCCCAGGTCGAGCTGCGGCGGGCGGTGCGCGGAGAGGAACAGGTGACGCGGCGGCGGCACCGCCTCGGGCAGGGCGGTGACCAGCGCGTAGGCCATCAACGCCCCCATGGAGTGGCCGAACAGCGCATAGGGGCGGCGGGCGAGTTGGCGCAGGGTCGGCAGGAAGGCCTCGACGAAGGCCTCCATGCGCTTGAAGGGGGGCTCCGCCAAGCGCGCCTCGCGGCCGGGGAGGCGGGCGGCGGCGATGCCCACGTCGGCGGGCAGCTCCGCCGCCCACGAGGCGTACATGGCGGAGCTGCAACCGGCGCACGGCAGGCACACCAGGGTGCAGCGCGCCGCCTCGGGGGCGGCGCCGAAACGGTAGAGCCAGGGATCCTCGCCGCCTCGCACTGCCGTGGCGCGCGGCGCCCGATGGTGGAGACTCACCCCCACCCCCCGGCGTCGAGCCAGCGCAGGGTCGGCTCCAGATCGACCGCCCGACCCGCCGCCAGCGCGATCTCGCGCACCTTGTCGATGAGCGGCGCATAGCCGGCGGCGCCGAAATCGTGGGAGGGGTGGACCGCCTCGGAGAGCCGCGGCTGGAGACGGTGGTAACCGCGGCTGCCGAGGATCAACTGACAGTAGAGATCCGCCGACTGCTCCGCCCCGGCATGGGCGACCTGGACCAGGCGCGCGGGGTCCTGCGCATCGGCCAGCCACTGCTGCCAACCCCAATGGGCGTCCAGCACCTCCAGGTAGGCGGGGAAGGTGCCGCAGCCGACGGAGAGCAGGCGCAGCCCGGCGAGCTGCTCTCCGGAGAGCGGCCCCTGGTAGCCGGGATCACTGCTCTCGGCCAGCGCCGCGAAGCGCTGCCCCAGGGCGGGGGCGTGTCCCATCGGCTGTTCCTGCTCTCCGCCGCGCAGGGCGCAGAGGATTTCACTGAGGGCGGCCATGCTCGGGTTGCCGGCGTAGAGGCCGCCGTCCACGTAACCGCCCGCGATCGGCAGGGTCATCGGCAGCGCGCCGGTGGCCAGCCCCGCATCGACCGCGCGCAGGATCTCGCCGTGGATCTTGCCGACGCCGACGTTGCTGAGGATCACCGGCGACCAACTACCGCCCTCCCGCCCGGTCAGGTCGAAGGTCATCACGCTCACCCCGCGGGCCAGCTCGCCCAGGGTGCGCGAACCGAGGCGCTCCTCCAGCGCCTCGCGCAGGCGGTCGTTGTCGTAGATGCACTGGTCGCCGCGGAAGGCGCGCAGGGAGCGCAGGGGCGAGGTGTGCCACAGCTCGACCCGCCCGTCCCACAGCGCGAGACAGGCATCCAGGGCCTCCGCCGGCGCCTCCCCGGCGGCCAGCAACAGGGCGTTGATCCCCCCCGCCGAGGTACCGGCGAAGAGCTCCACCGCGTTGAGGAAGCCGGGGGCCGCCTCCTCCAGGCGACCCAGGACGGTCAGCGTCGCCAGCGAGCGCAGGCCGCCGCCATCCATGGCCAGGACCCGCTGCGGGATGCCGGGCGAGGCGGCGCGGGGCTCCTCCGCGGGCGGAGGCGAGGGTTTGCGTTTGGACATCGGGAGGCTCCTGGTAGCCCGTCTATTGTTGGAGAATTTGGGATGCAAGCGGTTGCGACATCCCCCTCACGTAGGAGCGGCCCCTAGGCCGCGATGGCGCCACGTCCGTTCCCACCACCTGCCAAATCGAAGCGCCTCACTCCGTCATGATCGCGGCCTAGGGGCCGCTCCTACAGGGAATCGCGGGCACCACCCGCCGCAACCGTCCGACCCGACTCCGCCAGCTCGTCCGCAACGATCGCCGCAATCCGCGCGGCACCGCGCGGATCGAGCATCATCGACATGTGACTGCCGGAGACGTAACGAACCCTCGCCCGCCCGCCGCTGCGCGCGTTGACGTCATCGACGATCGGGTCCCCCGCCTGCGGTACCGCGGCCCGCAACAGGGTCAGCGGACCACCGTAGGAGCGCGGCACGTAGGCGGTCGCCGCCGCGAGATTGCGCCGGAACAGCACCAGACCGCGCGCGCCCTGGCGCAGGGTATCGCGCCACGCCGTCGCGCGCAGCATCGCCTTCGCCGAACCGGGCAGCACGATGCCGGCGGCCTGCGCCAGGCGGCGCAGATCCTGATAGCCGCGCAGCGGCCCCACCTGGGCGATGAGCAGCGGAAAGCCCACCACCAGCTCGAACGCCCGCCGCGCCACCCGCCGCAGCGCCGCGAGGCCGCGCGCCGGCGGCGTCGGCGGCATGCAGGTGGCGCTGTCGAGCAGCCCGACGAAGGCGACCGCCTCCCCCTCGCCCGCCAGCCGCGTCGCCACCTCCACCGCCAGCAGCCCGCCGTAGGACCAGCCGGCGACGCGGTAGGGGCCGCGCGGCTGGACCGAGCGCATGGCGGCGACGAACCGCTCGCCGAGCGCCTCGACGCTCGCCAGCGGCACCTCGCCGGCGCGCAGGCCGGGGCACTGCAACCCCCACACCGGCCCCGCCCATGCCAGCGCGGTGGCGAAATCGAGATAGCACAGCGGGCTGCCCGCCACCGGCGGCAGCAGGAACAGCGGCGCGCCCGCGCCGCCGCCGCCGAGGTGGAGCAGCCACGGCGAGGCGGGGTCGCTTCCGCCCGTCGGCGCCGCCCCCGTCCCGACCCCCGCCTCCACCAGCCGCGCCGCCACCGCCGCCGGGGTCGGGGCGGCGATCAGCGCGGCGATGGAGAGCGAGGTGCCGAAGTGTCGGGAGATGCGCTCGGCCAGGGTGACCGCCAGCAGCGAGTGGCCGCCGAGGCGGAAGAAGTCCTCCTCCGCCGCCACCTCCGGCAGCCCCAGGACCTCGGCGAAGAGCGCCGCCACCGCCCCCTGCAACCCCTCGCCCGCGGCGCGCGCCGGGGCGGCGCGGCGCGCCGCCTCCGCGGCCAGGCGCCGCCGGTCCACCTTGCCGTGGGCGTTGAGCGGCAGGGCGTCGCGCACCTCGATCAGCGGCGGCACCATGTGCGCCGGCAAATGCTCGCGGAGGTGGTGGCGGCACGCCTTGGCCAGATCGACGGCGCGGCGCGGGGCGACCGGTTCGTTGACCAGCGCGCCGGGCTCCCCCGTCCTCCCGAGAGCGGAGAGCGGCAGCGTCGGCGGCGCGCCCTGCCCGCGGTGGAAGAGGACATCCAGGCGACCGTCGCCGGGGTCGCGCGCCCAGCTCACCTCGGCCCGGTAGCCCAGCTCGCCGGCGAGGGCGTAGAGCGCCTCGGGGGTGACCCCCTCCGCCCCGCCCTCCCACTCCTCGCCGAAGAGCGCGGCATCCGCCGCCAGCTCGGGGGCCAACAGGGCGTTGGCGAGCCCGCTCCAGGCCACCGTCTCCGGCGCCGCGGCGCGCAGGTGCGCGGCCAACTCCGCGATCCCCAGGCCGCGCCCGTCGAGCGGGGTCACCGGCGGGGGAAGCGGCGCGCTCTCAAGGATGGCGGTGTAGCGGTAGCGGTTGAGTTCGTTGGCCACGGCGCCGCCCTGCAAGCGGAAGCGGCAGCCACCGAGGCGCGGGTGGTCGGCGGCCAGGGCGAGGAAGAACCCCGGATCCACCAGCAGCTCCTGCTCCCGCGCCATGCGCGCCCGCACCCGCTCGCGCAGCAGCGCCGGCTCCCCCTCGCCGCCGGCGCGGACCAGGGCGCTCTCCAGGACCCGATGCAGGGCAAGGTTACGCACATCACCGAGCACCAGCGCCCCGCCGGGACGCAGTGCACGCAACGCCCGCTCGATCACCGCGCGCAGGTAGTCCGGATCCGGGAAGTACTGGATCACCGAGTGGAGCAGCACCACGTCGAACCCGCCCTCCTCCACCCCCGGCGGATCGAGGGCGCTGCCCACCGCGCACTCCACGTGATCGAAACGCGGCGCACAGGCGGCCACCTGGCGGCGCACGTAGTCCACCGCCCGCGCGGAGAGGTCGATGCCGCGGTAGCGGGCGCAGTGGGGCGCGATGGCGAACAGCAGCATGCCGGTGCCGCAGCCGATCTCCAGCACCGCCGCGGGGCGCCGCGCGACGATCTCCTCGCTCACGTCGCGGCACCAGGCGCGCATCTCCGCCTCGCTGAAGGGGTCGCCGCCGTCGCTGCGAATCCACCCCTGGTGGTTGAAAAGAGCGTCCCCCTCGCCCTCCTCGTTCTCCCGCTCCAAGAGTGCCTCGAAGAGGTCGTGCCACTCCCTGACCAGCGCCGCTGCGGCGCCCGTCTCGACCTCCGCCGCCGGCACCACGAAGGCGGCCAGGCGCCGCTGCTCAGGCGTGTCCCCGGCCACCACCACCGCGGCCTCGCGCACCTCGGGCAGGGCCCATAGACGCCCCTCGATCTCCCCCAGCTCCACCCGCATGCCGCGCAGCTTCACCTGCTGATCGACCCGCCCGAGGAACTCGATCACCCCCTCCTCGTCGTAGCGCGCAAGGTCGCCGCTGGCGTAGAGACGGGCGCCGGGTTCGGCGGCGAAGGGGTGGGGACGGAAGCGGGCGGCGCTCTCCTCGGGGCGCCCGAGGTAACCGCGCGCCAGCCCCACCCCGCCGAGATGGAGCTCCCCCGGCATGCCGGGAGGCACCGGACGGCCGCGGGCGTCGAGCAGCCACGCCTCGACGTTGCCGATGGGACGGCCGATGGGGATGCGCAGCGCGTCGGGCGGGGCGCGGTGGCCACCGACGTGGACGGTGGAGCAGACGCTGTTCTCGGTGGGGCCGTAACCGTTGACGAAGTGACGCCCGCGCCCCCAGGCGCGCGCCAACGCCGGCGGGCACGCCTCGCCCACCGTCACCAGCGTGGCCAGCGCCGGCAGCTCCGTCTCCGGCAGTACGCCAAGAATCGATGGGGGCAAGACAGCCACCGTGATCGCTTTATCGCGCAGCAGCGCCGCCAGCGGCTCGCCCGGCGCCATCGCCGCGCGCGGCTCCACACAGAGGGTGGCGCCGCAGCCGAGGGCGGCGACGATGTCGCCGACGGAGGCGTCGAAGGTGAGCGGGGCGAACAGCAGCACCCGGCTCCGCGGCCCGATGCGGTAGGCCGAGGCCAGCTCCCGCGCCAGGTTGGCGAGGCCGCGGTGGGTCACCTCCACCCCCTTGGGGCGCCCGCTGGAGCCGGAGGTATAGAGCAGATAGGCGAGGGTCTCGGCGGCCGGCGGCGCCGGCTCGGCCGACGAATCCGCGGGGGCGGCAAGCAGCTCCGCGAGGGTGGCCATGGGTACCCCCTTTGGTGCCCCGTCCGGCACCTCGGCACCGGTGACGAGCAGCCGCACGCCGCCATCCTCCACCAATTCGGCGATCCGCCCCAGCGGATCGCCGAGCGAGAGGGGCAGATAGGCCACCCCCGCCCGCCAGCAGCCGAGGATGGCAACGATCGCCTCAGGTGAGGCCTCCATCCACAACCCCACCACCGCCCCGCGGGCGAGGCCACGCGCAGCCAGGGCGCGCGCCACTTGAGCGGAACGGGACGCCAACTCGCCATAGGTGACCCGCTCCGCCCCCCGCTCCAGCGCCACCGCCCGCGGCCGGGCGGCGACCGCGGCGGCGATCAGCGCGGTGACCGGCTCGGCGGGCGGCGGCGGGGCATCGACCGCGAGGAGCCGCCGCTGCTCCTCCGGGGAAATCAAAGGCGTCCCCAGGGCCGGCCCGTCTGGGGCCACGGCCATCGCCTCGATGATCCGTTCCAGATGCCCCGCCATGTGCCGCACGGTGGCCTCCTCGAAACGACCCGCGTCGTAGTAGAGGATCCCGGCGAGCCCGGCGGCGTCCTCCCACATATGCAGCTCCAGGTCGTTGCGCGCGGTGTGCACCGCCAGCGGCAGCGGGCGCACCGTCACCCCCGGCAGGCTCCACGCCTCGGCCGGCGCGTTCTGCACCACCAGCACCGCCTGCACCAGCGGCGTGCGCAGCGCCTCCCGCTCCGGCTGCAACTCGCTCACCATCACGTCGAAGGGCAGCTCCTGCCGCTCGAAGGCCTCCAGGGCGACCCCGCGCAGGCGCCGCAGCAGGGTGCGGAAGGAGGGGTCGCCGGAGAGATCGGCGCGCAGCGGCACGGTGTTGACGAACAGCCCGATCAGCCCCTCCAGCTCCTGGCGCGTGCGGTTGGCGATGGCCGCCCCGACCAGCAGCTCCTCGCTGCCGGTGTAGCGCCCGAGGAGCGCGGCGTAGGCGGTGGCGAGGAGCATGAAGAGCGTCGCCCGCTCCCCCCGGGCGAGGGCGTGCAACGCCTCCTGAACGCCGCCCGCAAGCCGGAACGCCGCGGCACCCCCGACCGCCGCGGCCCCCTCACCGGGGGCGCGGTCGGCGACCAGCGGGAGCCGGGTGGGCGCCCCCTCCAGACGCCGCCGCCAGTGCTCCACCAGCGCCTCCAGGCGCGGCCCGCTGAGGGTGGCGCGCTGCCACACCGCGAAGTCCCGGTACTGGATCGCCGGCGGCGCCAGCGCCTCCCCACCGTAGAGCGCCTGCAGCTCGCGCACCAGGATGCCGATGGACCAGCCATCGGAAACGATGTGATGCAGGGTGAGCATCAGCACCCAGGTATCGGCGGCGGTGCGCGCCAGCAGGGCGCGCAGCATCGGATCGGCGGCGAGATCGAAGGGCGCCCGCGCCTCCGCCTCGGCCAGCGCGGTAAGACGCTCCGCCCGCGCCTCCGGCGACAGCTCACGCAGGTCGTGGAGCGCCATCGCCAGCGGCAACGCCGGGCGCACCTCCTGCATCGGCTCCCCCTCGCCGCCATCGGCGTAGACGCTGCGCAACACCTCATGGCGCGCCACCAGGGCATCGAGCGCCCCGCGTAGCGCCGCCTCGTCCAGCGCACCGCGCAGCTCCAGCACCGTGGGGGCGTTGTAGAAGGGGTTGGCGGGGGCGAGGCGCCACAGATACCAGAGGCGGCGCTGGGCGAACGAGAGCGGGTAGCGCGCCGCCGGCGGCGCCGGCGGGATGACGCCCTCCCCGGCCGCCAGAAAGGCGAGGATCTCCCCCTTGCGCGCCTTGATCTCCTCGCGCACGGCGTCGTCCATGGCGCCCGGCGGGGCGTCGAAGCGCAGATTGGCGCCGTTGGCCGTGAGGCGGATGTCGCGGCGCGCTAGGTCGGCCAGGAGATCTTCCAGCGGTCTCACGGCCCTCCAGCCTCCCCAGCCCGGCACGGCATGGAGGCCGCGGGCGGGCGGGCTTTCTGGCACGGGGCCGTGGCCTGCACCGTGGAGCGCTCGCGGAAGGTGGCGGTGGGCGGATTCAAAAAAGGCGGAAATTCAGTTGGATAGGGGATTCAGGAGCGTTCGCTGAAGGATCGCGCCTTGCAGGGAGACAGTCAAGGCGTGACGGCCGCGAGAATATTCCTGGAGCGGTAAAATTTCACTGGAATGGCGTGATTTGGACTGTTAAGGACGCGGAAAAAATAGATTATCCCAAAATCGCGCCGGATCGCGGATTGTCTTCAAGGCGCGGCAAGGGGCGCATAGCCCGGCTATGTAACCCTTGCCGCAACGCCGAAGACGCGGTGTTTTTCAAGATAGTTGTCGCGTTTTCTCGATCACGCCGCATCGGCGCGTTCGTCGTTGGCTCGCTCCGGATTCAGGGCGACCGAGTCGATGGGCGCCCAGTTCCGCGTCTGCCCTGACCAGCGCGCTGGATTCCTTTCCTTCGCCTGAGCGTAC